>JAGQLJ010000034.1 GCA_020429495.1 Candidatus Dojkabacteria bacterium | reverse complement strand
TATAAATTATAAAAGGTGTACAACTGATAATGTAAAAAATGGTACGGGGGCAACTGGCGATGGATGCGGAGTTGTGACTGTAGATACAACTCAAGGTTCTGGAACAACACAAGATAACTCTACTGATGGAGGTTCAAAAACACCACAACACAATAATGCATACTCAGGAATATGTTGTCTACAAGGGAAAGAAGTGGCAATTTCATCTTCTCTATGTAGGGCAAATAATGGAAAAGATGGATCTTGTGAAAATCTAACTCAAGGAAGTTATTGTAGCTCAACTTCACAATGTAAGACAGGATTAGTATGTGGAGATAAAAAATGTGTAACTTCAGCTCAAGCATTTACTTGTGGCTCTGATGCTGATTGTACAAGCGATAAATATTGTGACTGGACAGGAACACGTACTTGTAAAACATTACTAGTTGCTAACCAATGTAATCCTCAAAACCCTGGAAATAGGTGTGAGGCATATAATTTAGTTTGCCACTCATCAGGTGATTGTATAGATCCAAATTCTCAGGCAGTCAACGATCCTAACCTTGGTAAAAGAGGATTCTTATGTAACTTAGATGGATCTTGTAATGATAGTGATAATGACTACTGTGAAAGAGAAATGTTTGTTTGTAGAGAGAAACCAACAGCTAAAAATGGCCAACCAGCTAACACAGTCCAAGGGCAAGTTCTAGTTGATTCATATAGTCAACCTATAGTTCAATACACAGGTCAAAATAATATTCCAGTTAACCAGCAGTCAAACAGTAGTGGAGCTTTGCAAGATACAACGGTTAATCAATCAACTGAAACGCCTTTACAAAGAACAGTGGAAATAATCAAAACAGATATAAATGAAAGTATCTTAGAAACATTAATTGCTAGATTGCCTCAAAACGATGACATAATTGAGCAGGCATCAAATTCTGGTCAATCAGTAGCTACAGTAATTAGTAATTTGACAGAGGTTAGAACAAATATGTGTGCTAATCTATCTAATTGTAAAATAAGCCAGTCTAAAACACTAACACAAATGAATGGCTTCTATTATGCATGTAAGGGCTTAAATGAAGCTGATCAATTTGTAAGTAATCTTGCTACTTCACTAAACTGTGATCAAGATTTAGGTAGATTCAAAATTGCTAGTGCTGAATTACTTCAACAATATGAGCAAGATACAGGTGAAGTATTAGCAAAACCTACAACTAACTATACACCAAGAGTTGAAACAAGAACTTGCGAAAGATCTTGTTATGAAAATAGTAGCGATATAAATCAATGTATTGCTGACTGTAATGCAAGTACTGAAGTTCCTGCAAAACAAACCAAATTTAACAATGAATTAGAGCAAGTAAACACACAATCAAACTTATGGAGTCAAGTTGCTAAAAAACCGCTAGCAGATACAGATGGCTCTGAAGTTCTATGTTTAGGAGATAATACAACCGATATTTGCTTAAACCAAACAGTTAACTTAGTTGTATATAGAGGAACAGATAATACATTTGGACAATGTGAACAACAAAATCTAAATCAGAGGACAGGTGAATGGTCATGTTCATTTAGAGAAAATGCTATACCTTGTCCTTATCCACCTGCAGATTTAATCACTACTAATCCTGAAGAATATCAGATAGCAACAAGTTGTGTGTTAAATGGAAATAGTACTCAAGCTGCAGTTGATGGCAATATCTGTGCTTATGACTTTGACAAGGGATACTGCGTAACCACTTCAAATGTATATGAAGAAGCTGTGGAATATCAAAATAATTCTGCAAGATAAGTAGCTTTTTTTCACCTCAGCAGTTATGATTACCCTTAAATTTAGGCCTATATACCATGGTAAATACTGAAATTGAAGATTTAGAAGATGAACCCTTTGAGGCACCTTCCGTATTTTCAATGTCTGGCGATGATGTTAAAAGTGTAAGAGTATCTAAAAATGAAACTATTGCAGTAGAACAGGATCATAAAACGGAATTTGGATATTTTCTTGTTGATACGCAAAAAGGTTATTTAGTAACTGTAATAGGCAAACACTTACCAATATTTAAAGATAGTAACAAATATCAAGATTGGAAAGTACATGTCAATGTAATATTACCAAGACTATTTGATATATTAGATGAAGAGCACATATCATATATAGATGCACTTGCAGATGCAATAATTCTTGATATTGAAGATATGAAGAAAGATGAATCTATTTTCTTCTTTCAGTATCAAAATCAACCAGTTATCATTGTTTCCCAAAAGATCATTACTGAAATTCCAAATACAAAAGTGGAAGGTTTTAAATCAATAAGATATAGGTGGAATGCATATGTAGGTAAATGGCCACCGTTAAGATTTATTCAGGACAACCTAAATTCTTTTGAAGATTATCTTCCTGAATTTAACTTTCCACCTAAAAGCAAAGATGCTACTCAATATGGATATAGAGTCTTTGCTATTAGAAATAATTTAATAGCAACTCTTCATATCGTTGAAGAACATAAAATTAATCCCAATATAAAAAATCCAGGTGTTCATTTTTTCTGGAATACTATTCCTACTGAATTTATTTCGAAATATCCAGATATATTTGAAAATTAAGAGTTATGGTATTAAAATGCTGCAGAATTATATGGAAACATTTATACACCCAGAAAAAACTGTCTGGCAAGGAGATAGACTACTATCTTGTTTCTTGTACGAAAGAGGGGATATTAGTGACTCGAGTGATTGGGTTGGTTCTTGGAATCATGTTTGGGAACTTGATGGAATTCAGTACATGAACTACGGTGAGGCAACTTATCAGGTAACCAATTATAATCCTAATACGGGCAGTGTTGAATTAACTAAAGTAGAAAACCCAACTGAAGCTTAATCACAATACTGTAATAGATTTATTGGTAAACTTTTAATGTTGATAAGTTGATATAAATGTATTTTGGTAATAGAATATCAGACTATTGTTATAAAAAATTTTATGTCGGAATATAATGACCCTTTTGGTGGCGGAACACCTTTCTTTGAAGTAGATTCTACACTAGGCGTTATTAAGATAGATGGTGTTGAATACAGTTTAGTAAGTGGAGATCACCTAGCGCCAAACGCTATATATAAAAATTCTGGTGGCTTTCAAATCTCTTTGCAAATGAATGGAGACAACCAACTTTACCCTGAAGATATTGGATTTGATTCTGAAAGTGATGCTTGGGAAGCTTAATCAACATACTTCCTCATCCACATTTCTGTTATGAATAATCTCCAGAAGATTAGTACATCACCTGTCTTTTGATTAGAAACTGCCTTTTCAAAATCTTGCAGAACTTTTTCTGAATCCCAATAAGGTCTATTTTTAAAACTGTCTGAACTAAATATTTCTCTAAATTTATCTGCCCGTCTTTCTATCCACTCCCATTCCGGATTTGTAAATCCAACCTTAGACCTCCGAAGTCTATTTTTATCAGGAATAATTCCTTGCATTGCGTTTCTATATATAAATCTATTCCATCCGAATTTTATTTTTTGATCAATTGGTAAATTGAAGATGTATTCAACAACTTTATGGTCAAAGAATGGAACTCTTGATTCTAACGAGTTAGCCATTGAGTTTTTATCTTCATATCTTAAAAGGGATGGCGTTGTGTCTCTTGTTACGTCAAAGAATAGTCTTTCATTCAGATTCCTACTTGTTTTAAAGTCAATTCCTTGATCTTTATAGTCCTGCTTAAACTGATCAGTTAGCATGTTTTGAATAGACAAATTTGTTTCTGACTGTCTTTTAGCTTGCATAAGTTTCCAGAAATATGGAAAGTATAGGTCTTTTCCCATCCATGTTTCTCTAAGCATTGGCCAAAGCTTTTTTTGGTCCCATGCAGTTTGAAGATATGTCATAAAATATGGAACATATCCTGCTAATAGTTCATCTCCTCCTTGCCCTGAAAGCAAAACAGTAATCTGCTTAGCTGCTTCTCGCATAACGGTATAGTAAGCATAAGGTGCACCACTAATAACTGGTTCTTCTTGCATATATACCCAGTGGTCTAAATCTTCCCAGAAAGTATCTACACTTGGTTGAATTTTTACAGATTTAATTCCTGTAGCCTCAACAACAGAATCTATATATTCACTTTCATCAATAGTCTCTCCTGGGTGAACTGCTGAGAATGCAATAATTTCATGCTTTGGAGCAGCCTCACCTGAAGCTTGTGCAAGGGTTAATGCCTCATCATAAAGTTGTTTTGATAAAGATGTAATTCCACTAGAATCTAGCCCTCCAGATAAAGTTACACCAACAGGCACATCTGCTATTAAATGAAGCCTAACAGCCTCAGAGAATATCTCCTTAAACTCTTCCTTATATTCTTCATCAGATTTCTTTGAACTAAATTCTTTGTTATATTCAGGCTTCCAATATTTTTGAATATCCATGCCTCCATCAGCTTGAATAACCATAAAGTGCCCAGGCAATAATCTTTTAACATTCTTAAAGAAAGTTCTGTCATCTGTATCATGAACTCTATAGCTTAGAAATCTATAAACAGACCTATCGTCAGGGTCTCTTGGAACATCAAAATGTTCTAAAATTGCTTTAATTTCAGATCCAAAAACAATTCGCCCGTTATATTCAGAATAGTACCAAGGCTTTATTCCTAATCTATCTCTTGCAATAAATGTCTCATTTTTTTCTTTATCTAATAAAACGAACACAAACATTCCTCTTAAATGAGTTACCACATCGTAACCCCATTCTTCATATCCATGAACAATTGTTTCTGAATCTGACTGTGTTTTAAATTTATGTCCACTTGCTTCAAGTTCAGTTCTTAATTCTTGATAGTTATATATCTCACCGTTTAGCACAAGTTCGATAGTATCTTCTTCATTGGTAATTGGATAAATACTCTTAGAAAGATCAATAATTGAAAGTCTTCTGTAGCCAATTGAAAAATTAGGATTAACAATATATGCAGCATCATCGGGACCACGATGAGTAATACTATCAGTCATTTTTTTTAGAACTTCTGAATCTGTTTGTCCAGTAAATCCAACAATTCCGCACATAAAAATATGCTAACTATAATATTGTATCATGAACAAAAGAAGTCAAAAATCAAAATGCTCACTCATTGCAATTTAGGGAAGAATCGTTTAGCATAGCACTATACAGTTATTTTTATTACTTAATGAAAAAGTTAAACGTATTTATTTCGCTATTTATTGTGGGAGCAGTTATTGGTTTTGTTGCATATTCTGCAAACAGAAAAACAAATTTAGCAGTTGATGCAATTTCATATAATAATGCAATTGTAGAAGAGCAAAATTTACTTACTCAAAAATTTTTAGTGTTTAATACAAAATTAAGTACAGATACACTAACAGAAGAAGAAGTTATTGATGAACATAATAAATTATTTGAAGGAGCACAGGTGGCATTAAATAATATTGAAAGCTTTGATACAGCTGAAGGCGGCGAGCAATTTCAAAAAGCAGCCGAAGATTTGGTCTCATTTTATATAAATATTTTAGATAATGAATATAGAGATATTATTAGTGCTGCATATGCAGATGAAGTAACAATAGCAGATGCTGATGAAATAGAAGTAATGATTGATAATATTACTACAGAAGAAAATCAACTATTACAAAACTTTGTTGACCAACAAAAGCAGTTTGCAGATCAAAGCGGTTTTGAGCTACAGGAATCATAAGTAATTTCAAATCTGAGGAAAGAAGGAACGGCTAATGCCGTTCCTTTTCTAATGCTATAATAAGGTATATAAATAAAGACTATGGAAGAGAATAAAGAACAAAAGGAAGAAACAACATTAGGTAAAGAAATTAAAAAAGAAGATTTAGCTAATGCTGAAGTAAAATCCGAAGAGCCAAAAGAAAAAACTTCTAAAAAGAAGAATAATAAACAAAGAGTACAGAATATGTTGTTTGCCTTTATTGCACTTTGTTTTTGTTGCGTAATTTTTTCCATACTTTTAGGTGGTGTCGCTGTATATCAGTCAATAACAGGTGAAGACTTATTTAATACAAATATTAGTACTCCTACACTTTTCAGAAAGAATAGTGAAGAAAATTCAGATGTTCAAAAGAATTCAGAAGAGAGTTCTAAATCAGATAAAGATTCAGCAATAGAATTTAATAATAAAATAGTAGATATGCAAGTAAGTTTAATAGGTCACTTTCAGAACTTAGGTGCTACTTTAGCTACTAAAGATATTGATGCAGTTGATAAAGCATATTCAGATTCTTTAGGCGCATCTTATATAACAGCTCAAAAAATAGATACAATAGAGGTTGTTGAGGGAGGTGAAGATCTTAGAGTAGCAGCTAAAAACTTATTTCAGTTTTATTTAGATGTACTTTCAAATGATTACTCAACTATTGTTGAAGAATTAAGATTAACAGGAGAAATTTCAGAAGAATCAATCAATAATTTAACAACAAAAATCTCTGCCAATGAAGCAAAGCTTGATTTGCAATTTCAAAAAGCACAGCAAGAATTAGCAGATAAATATAATTTTGAAATTCAGTAATTTGATTGATTCAAGCTTTAGATCTATAATCCATTTATGATACTTCGTAGATACTTAACTACAAGAACTACAACGACCCCTAGGGGGTAAAACAAAGCTACATAAAATTTAATATTCCCTATTTAATTTTTAGTGAAAATAGGGTGAATAATAAAATTTCAAATTCAAAAGTTAAAAGTCAAAATTATAATTCAAAATACCAAATAGATATTACATCAAGGTGTTTTCAGTTTAGTTTAAAGATAGTAAATATGATAGATCGACAACATTCAAGATATGATGTAAGTGGGATTATACATAACCAATTAGTTAGATCTGCAACATCAATAGGTGCTAATATTGTTGAAGGCAAAGCATCAAGTAGTAGAAGAGAGTTTAAAAAATACTATGAAATAGCTCTAAAAAGTTCAAACGAAACGAAATATTGGTTAAAGATATTGCTCGAAAGGGACAAAACATCGATTAAAGATAAAAAAGTAATTAATGAACTATTATTAGAAGCTATTGAGTTATCAAAAATGTTAGGTGCGGGAGTTAGAAATTTAAAAAATAAAAATTTGGTATTTAAAGAGTAAATTTTGCATTTTAACTTTTAACTTTATAATTAAAACTTATTAATAATAATGCGTATGAAAAATAATGACGATTACGAAAATTCAAATTTATACAAAATTAGACATACTTGTGAACATGTATTTAATCAGGCAGTGGAAGAACTTTACCTAGGAAAGGTTATGCGTGCAATGGGTCCACCAATTGAGAATGGATGGTACAACGATTCAAGATGGGATATTGAAATTAGTGAACAAGATTTCCCAAAGATTGAAAAAAGAATGCAAAAAATTATAAAAGCAAATTTGCCATTAATTAGAAAGGATATAAGTGCTGACGAAGCAAAGAAAATGTTTGGTCATAATCCATTTAAAATGGAGTTTATTGATGAATATGTAAAAGAAGGTAAAGATTTAACAGTTTACTATACTGGTGATCCAGAGGCTGAGGCAGGTAGTTATAAAAGAAAAGTTGCAGGTGATGCGGCTGCAGATTTACCAGGAGATGCAGTATTTGTAGATTTATGTAAAGGACCACATGCAAGCTCAACTTCGGAGATAAAAGCTTATAAACTGTTATCTATTGCAGGAGCATATTGGAGAGGAGATGAGAAAAATGAAATGCTAAAAAGAGTTTACGGAACTGCTTTTGAAAGTAAGGAAGAACTAGATGAATACATTAATATGATTGAAGAAGCCAAGAAAAGAGATCACAGAAAACTAGCAAAAGATTTAGATTTAATTGTTTTTTCTGAATTAGTTGGAGCAGGGCTTCCAATGTATACACCAAGAGGTTCCATTTTAAGAAATGCTGTTTATAATTTTAGTAGAGAGCTAAATGCAAAAATAGGTTATCATGAAGTTAATACACCAAACTTTAACAGAGCAGAACTGTTCAAAATTTCAGGGCATTACGATAAATATAAGGATGATATGTTTAAAGTGATTTCAAACTATTCTGAAGAAGAAATGTATTATAAGCCAATGAACTGCCCTCAGCATACTCAGCTTTATGCTTCTCAAATGAGATCATATAAAGATTTACCATATAGAGTTGCAGATTTTTCAAATTTAGCAAGAGATGAAAGACCAGGAGAATTGCATGGAATTCTAAGATCAAGAGTATTTACTCAAGATGATGGTCATGCATTTGTTAGACCTGATCAAATTGCCGATGAATTTAAAAATGTTCAGTCTGCAATTAATGAGGCCTTAGATGTTTATGGCCTAAATTATTACATCAGACTTTCTCTAAGAGATCCTGAAGAAAAAGAAAAATACTTAGGATCAGATGAAGTTTGGGAAAAAGCAGAAGCAAAACTAAAAGAATTAGTTAAAGACCTAGATGTAGAATACTTTGAAGCACCTGGGGAAGCTGCAATTTATGGCCCAAAAATGGATTTTATTGCAAAAGATAGTTTGGGTAGAGAATGGCAAATTTCAACAATTCAAATTGATATGAATATGCCACATAGATTTGGACTTAAATTTATTGATCAAGATGGATCAGAGCAAGAACCAGTAATGATTCATAGAGCAATTGTTGGGTCTGAGCGATTCATTGGAATTATTATTGAACACTTTGCAGGAGCATTTCCAGTTTGGATGAGTCCAGATCAAGTAACTGTTCTACCAGTTTCAGAAAAGCATGCTGAATATGCAGATTCTATAAACAAACAATTAGAAGAAGCAGGAATTAGAATTTTGAGAGCTGAAGTTAACGAAACACTTGGAAATAAGATTAGAAAAGCTCAAGCAATGAAAGTTCCATACATGCTAGTTGTTGGTGATAAAGAAAAAGATAAAAAGACTGTAAATGTAAGATTAAGATCTGGTGAAGAGCTTGGAGAAATGCCTTTAGAAGTTTTGATTGAAAGAGTAAAAGGAAAAATTGAGTCTAAATCACTGGATTTGTAATAAACTAAGGCGATCCCGATAAATCGGGATCGCCTTCTGGCTACATCTATCATGTTATAGTAGAATAAAATTAACATGAAAAAATTAATCACAGTAATAATCTTCATAGCATTAGCACTTGGTGCTTTTGGGCTTTTTTATAAACTCTTGCAAAACAATTTAGCACTTGATGATTCAGATGCACTTTTTGGGGGTGAGCTAGAAAAAGGGTATCCATTTGCTGGCTATTTAATCTCTTACGAGCCAGGTGGTGCAATGAAAACTTGTGGATATGCTGTTCTAAATAAAAATATTGCAGTTACTGCATCGCATTGTGTTGATAACTCTGAAAGCATATATTTAGGTCTTGGAGATTTTAGTTTACAAGAAAGTAATCATATTTCAGTAATCAAGGCTACTCAAAAAGAGCAATGGGTACAAAGTAAAAATAGATCTCACGACTTTTCAATACTAAATATTAACGACACAACAGGATTTTATTCAGAATTTGCAGAAATTGCTACACCAACAGAAGGATGTAACTATAAAGTTGTTGCCTATGGAAGAACAGAAGATCCAACACAAAATTTTGAAAAACCTAGAAAGAGTGCAACTTTATGTGCAAGTGATATCGGGGCCAATACTTTTATAATCAAAGGTGATGGAACATCGGGTATTTGTTTTGGTGATAGCGGAAGTCCAATATTCTATAAAGATACTAACAAGCTAGCAGGAATTGTTGTTTCAATTATTCTTGAAGATCCTGAAGATACGCAGCCATGCGCATTTGGGAATACTGCTATAGCTGTTAGGCCAGATGCTAATCAAAATTTGATTAATGAAAATATTAAACAGCTAAATGCAGGAGTTGCAGATGTTAGTGTGGTTGATGGATTAACTATAGATGTAGCTAAACAAAATATTTTTGATCGAATTGGATTAAGTCAAATAAATAATCTTACAGAGGGTGAGCAAAAGAAGTATATTCTGATGGGTACAGCAACATTAACGGTATTCATGGTTATGGTTTTGCTAATTGTTGTTGCTAGAAAGCCAAAAAGTAACTCTAATTGGGAGTAAGTAAACTTCTATAACTTAAAACTATTAGCTTAGCATTTTTTAGAAATATGCATAAATAATTGGCACTTTTACATCTTTCTGATATAATTCATGGACTTGATATTACCTTTAAATATAATGAAATACGCAATAATAAAAATCGGTCCTTTTCAGTACACTGTAGAAGAAGGAAAAGAATATTCTGTTCCTAAATTCGAAGCTGAAGAAGGTAAAAATTTTGATGCTGCAGAAGTATTAATGGTTGCAGATGATAAATCAACATCATTTGGTAAGCCAACTGTTGCAGGAGCTAAAGTTAGCTTAAAGATTGTTGAACAAGGAAAAGGAGAAAAAGTAACAAGCAAAATCTATAGAGCAAAGTCTAGATACAGAAAGACCTCTGGTCATAGAAAAGATGTTACAACTTTTACTGTTGAAAAAATTAGTTCTAAATAATTTAGAATTTATAGTTTAATTTTTAACTTTACACAATGGCACATGTTAAATCAGGAGGAAGTGCAAAACGAACTGTTGACGTTGCAGGTAAAAGACTTGGTGTAAAGAAATTTGGTGGAGAAGCAGTTAAGCCTGGAGATATTATTATTAGACAAAGAGGAACAAAAACTCATCCAGGAGTAAATACTGGAATGGGTAAAGACCATACAATATTCTCAAAAGTTAATGGATTTGTTGCATTTAGAATATTAACTGGACACAAAAGAGGAAGAAAAATTGTAGATGTATTAGTAGAAGCACCTGTAAAAAAAGAAGAAGTTAAAGCTACAACTTCAAAGTCTACAAAGACTAAAACAACTAAGTCGTCAAAAGCGTCAGCAAAGAAGTAATATTCTTTTTACGCTCTAAACAGATTAAAAAAATCCCAAATTTGGGATTTTTTTAATGCCTCAACTCATATAGTATAATTTTGTAATTAATGCTGCGGTGGTGGAATTGATAAGAGATTGCATCAGAACGAAGTGATGATTGCAAGATCTTAATCCCCGAAGGGGAGTAGACACTAGTCAGAATAAATAAACTGGTAATGTAATGATTTACAGTGCTGCGGTGGTGGAATTGGTAGACACGTCACCTTGAGGTGGTGGTGCCCATACAAAACGGGTGTGGAGGTTCGAGTCCTCTTCGCAGCATAATCTTTGCTTGCCTTTTAGCAATATATGTATTTTAATGTAGTTAAAGATTTTTTAAAAACTACATATGGAATACGACTCTAGATCTAAAAGCCAACTAAGGCGGATTCTAGTTATTTGGATTATTATTGCCTTTTTGACAAGCTCACTTGGAGCATTCCAACTTTATCAAAAAGAAAATCAACCATCTGACGTAGATGTTGCAGATACTCGTGTTGCTGTTAATGTTACACCAACAAATGTAAAAATTATTGCAGACTGTACTGCAGATAATAAGCCATTCTTTAGGGTAACTTGGGATCATAACGTAAGTAATGTTATGGGATATTTTGTTGATGTAGATGTAGCTGATGCAAATATTTGGAAGACAGGTTCAGGCAATATTTTCTGGAATCAAAAATTACCTTATGGAACATCTTCAACACAAATTCCTGCGACATCAGATCCTTATTTCTACAAATATGTAGGGGGTGATCCTGCAGCTCCTGAAAATAAGGCAGAAAAGCTAACTTCAATTCAAGCTGGGGTTGCGTATAAAGTCAGAGTACTAGCAATAAACAATAGTGGAGGTAATCCTGTAGGAGATACAGTAGGTGTTGGTTTAACACATGGTGGTTGTACAAAAGTTACCACTGATCCTACTCCTACACCTGTAACAGTAACGGCACCAACTAATCTAAAAGCCACGCCTAAATGTTCAGGGTTAAATGCATATATCGAACTTACTTGGACAGCAGGTCAAAATGCACAAGGATACTATGTTGATGTAGATGTGGCTGATGCAAACGTATGGAGTACTTCTAATGGAAACCTATTCTGGATTTCAAAATATCCATCAACTGTAACCAGTGCAAATATACCTGGTTCAAGATCACAAATTTATTACGTATACTATGGTGGTGATCCATCTTCAACAGCAAATCAAACAAAAACTTTGCCAATGTTAGATATTGATAAAGCCTACAAGGTTAGAGTTAGTTCAATACAACCCACTGGTCAAGGCAATCCAGTGGCGTCTCAAGTAATTGATGTGCAAACATTAGACTGTTCAGCAGCTGTAAATGATGCAGTAAACAATACTACAAATACGACTACAAATAATACCAATACAACCAGAGACACAACTACTATAACTGACATTAGTACCGATACTAATACAGATACAACTACAACATCTGAAGAGCAAATTATAACGCTAAATAGCTTTGATGATGCAGTTACAAAATTAACTGAGGGAACTATTGAAGCCACACAATTCACAGACTTTGTTGATGATTTTGTTGTTAATAAATGTAAGGGAGATTTTGATGCTAGTGGATTGGTTGATTTAAGTGACTTTAGCAGATTTGCAATTGAATTCAATAAACCTTTTTTTGGTGAGGATATTCTATTCGATCTTACAACAGATGGAGCAGATGACTTTAGATTAAACTTAAACGACTTTGCTATATTTGCAAAGAACTTTAAAAAGGATGTAAACACATGTGTTTATCCGTGGACAGCAACAGAAGCTGCAGCCTTTGCCCAGACTATAGCAGATAGGTTATAAGCTTTATATAAGAATTAAAAGTGAGGACTTTTGTCCTCACTTTTTGTATGGTTTATGCTGTGGTCAAAATAAAAAAAATACGATAAAATACAGAAGCCTATTTTGGGGTGGTAGCTCAATTGGTTAGAGCACCCCGATTGTATCGGGAAAGTTGAATAGGATGTTTTATGTATATGTATTAAAAAGTAAGTTATTAGATAAATACTATATTGGATTTACATCAAATTTAGCTGATAGACTCAAAAGGCATAATGAAGGTAGAGAAAGATATACTAAAAAATATATTCCGTGGGAATTAGTATATTTGAAAAATTTTGATTTAAAAAGCGATGCGCTAAAATACGAAAAGTATTTGAAGTCTTTAAGAAGTAAAAGGTATTTAAAAACACTTTCGAAGGAATGGCGGGGTGGTAGCTCAATTGGTTAGAGCACTCGCCTGTCACGCGAGAGGTTGCGAGTTCGATTCTCGTCCATCCCGCCATTCCTTTTCCTAATCAACATAAAGCACAATTGGTTAGAACATCCCGATTGTATCGGGAAGGTTGCAAGCTGAGTCCCGTATGAACGAAGTGAATCGGGATACGATTCTCGTCCATCCCGCTATTATCCCCAAAAGAAATTTGACTCGATTGTATTCATAACTTAGTATTATATTAGTAATAAGTATTAATATAATTATATGAGTGCAACACTAAAACCAAATCCAAACGATCCTGATGAAGTAATTACAGATGATAGCGATACTATAAAAGCAAATGTTACAACCGACCCTGCCTATCAAAAGGATAGTTATTCTTCTAGTGAAGTTGATGAAGATCAAGCAGATAGTAATCCATCAGATCAATTACTTAATGATTTTGAACAAGGTGTAGAAGCTGCAGGAGAAGAGCCTGAGCATCAGCTTGATCCTAATAAAGAAGAAGGTTACGGTAAATATAGAACACCAAATGAGCTGGATACCGCAGCCTAAACTTTCTCTTTGCCTAAATTCCCATTTTATGATGTACTGTTTTAGGTAATAAATTTTTATGATAAAAGATAGATTATTATATTTAGTTATTCTAGTATTTCTAGGATTTTTCTTGATTGCTAGTATTGCCATTGGCCTTTATGCCTATAGATCAGCAAATCAATCTAGTGATGTTTCTGTTTTATTAAATGCTGAACAAGAGTTAATGTATCCAGAAACAACTTTTTTGCTTTCTCAAAAAGTAAATGGAAGTACTTATCTATGCGGCGGAACAGCTCTAGATTCTACACATATAGTAACAGCTGCTCATTGCATTGCAGATTCAGTAAAAGTAAAAGTTGGGGCAAGTAATGAAATCTATTTAGGTGCACCACTAAAAGAAGTTGATACATTAAATGTTGAAGAAAATTGGCAAGATATTGGGTCAAAAATTATTGAAAATGCATCATCACTAGATGCTTTTACAACCTATAGCGATAACGATATAGCAATTCTAAAAATAAAAGATTCAAGTCCTGAATTTACAAGTATTGCTAAAGTTGGAAACTTTGCTACAGGATGTGGGTATGAGCTTACTGCTTATGGAACAACACTTGACGAAATTGATAGTGATTTAAAATTTCCTAGATTAAAGGAGAGCATTAGCGTTTGTTTAAGTTATTATAATGGAAAGACAATAAGAGTTCTTCCTGAATCGGGGACTGGGGTTTGTCTTGGTGATAGTGGAAGCCCAATTTATCGAAAGGGAACAAATGAAGTCGTTGCAATAATTTCGATGGTGCTTAGTGATGATGCAAATCAACTTTGTAAAATAGATAACTTAGCTTTAGCTACAGTTGTAGGTTCACATCAAGGGTTTATTTCTCAGTATATTGATCTAAATAATGAAGATAATGTGCTTGCTGAAGATGTTCCAGTAGAAACTACTGATAATGTAACTGCACCTGCACAAGCTGAAACTTCTAATGAGAGTACAGATGAGCTCGTACAATCACGAGAAGGTCTTGAAGAAGAATTAAATCAATATTTAGAAGTCTATAAAGCACAATTGGAAGAATATAAAACACCAGATATAAATGAGACTGATGCTACTCCAACAAGTACCACGGCTCAAGATTCCACAGAAAGTCCGGAGTCAACTGCTACTTCAGCTCAAAAACAAGACAGCCAACAAAATGCAAATGACCAAACTGAGGTTAAAGATGTAATAGATAACTTGAATGAAGATGTTCTTGATGAAAATACCCAGGATACACAAACTTACTCTTCAACTACAGATAATTCGAAACGAGTAAACCAGAGTAAATACATTGCAATAGATATACCTAATGACTTTTTAATCTGGGGTAGTATTATATTTAGCATAATTTACATCTTATTAATAAGCATAATCTTATTACTATTATTTAAAAAAGGAAAAAGTAAGAATACAAATGCTGATATTCAACCCTCCTTATTGAAAAAAAATTTTAATAATATATAATCAATTCTATGAAAAAATTA
>JAGQLJ010000033.1 GCA_020429495.1 Candidatus Dojkabacteria bacterium | reverse complement strand
GAAATTAGGACTTTAATTTCCTTTGGTATTTAAGTTAAAAGCATCCCAATAAAACGGGGTGCTTTCTTGTTTCTATCTTTCTCTCCTTATAGCAGAAGGAAATAGACTCGCTATTAAATCCTACATTAATGTAGAATGATTTAATGAGACTTCCTTTTTTTAGAAAAAAAGAAAACAAAAATTTGCCCAAATATGGAGCAGGTTCACATAAACATTTAAGAGATGGGAATACATCTAAACTCTCTCTTCAGCAACTAAAGAAAATTAGACTACCCAAAATAGGTCGAAAACAATATAAGTTTAGATATGTTTCTATTTTGTATATTTTGATAGTTCTTTTATTTTTGGGTACACTTTATGTTTTATTTATTTCTGATGTATTTAAAGTAAAGAAAATAGTTATAGAATCTGCAAATATAGATATTAAAGAGAGTGTAGAGCGTGCATATTTAAATTCAAACATCTTCTTTTTACCAGTTACAGAAGTGGAGCACTATGTTTCAGACAATATTAAATTTTCTAAGCAAATTTTTGTTAGAAAAATTTATCCAGATGAACTTGAAGTAAAAGTTAAAGAGGTAACTCCCAAATTTTATTATTTAGATTTTCATCAGTACGCATTATTTGATGAAGAAAATAAT
Source organism: Candidatus Dojkabacteria bacterium (assembly GCA_020429495.1). Classification (GTDB taxonomy): domain Bacteria; phylum Patescibacteriota; class Dojkabacteria; order J137; family J137; genus JAGQLF01. Next base: position 5,598 of record JAGQLJ010000033.1, on the reverse strand, counting down.
GTGATTGAACTTGAAGCAATACCTTCTTCACTTGAATTTAGTGCAGAAGAGCAAAAGTGGCTAGCAGGTGAACTTGATACTGAGTCTTTGTTTATACAAGAGAGGTATTTTGAATCGTTATCAGAAGATGAAATATCAAATTTTGATTGGTCAAAAGTGCCATTAGAAATAAAGCAAAATCTAGTCGCACAAGTTGAAACTCAGGTGCAGCAAAAGATATATAACTATTTTGCTACACAAGAAACGTTTTTAAAGCAGCAATTAGGAGAATATCCAATAATAAAATTTTATGGATATTCTGATGCTGAAGATGTTATTTCTGGTTCAAAAATAATCAGTCAAAGCTTAAAACTTACAGAAGATTTATCTAAAATTATTCAAGATTATGTAATTAATATAGTCTGGAAAAATACTTTTAGAGCAGAAGTAACGTTACCTGATGGAAAGATAATTATTTTTGGTGAGGTTCCAGATTCTTCTATAGAAGATCAAATTAAAAACTTTATTATTCTGTATAATAGTTCTGAATACGGACAGCAAAATATATTTGATTTAAGGTCAACTAATTTTAGTGGGCGTAAGTAAGTATATTTATGCTAATATAATGCCGAAAATTTAATCTTTACTTGTAGTGGAGGATTATCCAAAACAGGTATAACTATTGCGTTACAATCTGAATGATTGTAAACTTTAAGCAATTACTTTATATGTATAATTAAACTGAAATGTCTAACATAATTACAGCAATCGATATTGGATCACACAAAGTGAGTGCGGTCGTTACAGTGGTTGATGAGAATGGGAAAGCTAAGGTTATTGGCGAGTCCTCACACCCTTCATACGGAATAAAAAAAGGAGAAATTACTGGAATTGAAGAAGCAATAAATTCAATTGCATCTGCACTAAATGGAGCAGAGCGAATGGCAGGATTAACAGTTTCTTCTGCTTATGTTTCAATAAATGGGAAAAATATTATTTCTAATAATAATAAAGGGGTTGTCGCAATTTCAGACTCAGAAATTTTAGAAGAAGATGTAATTAGATCGTTAGAACAAGCAAGAACAGTTGCAATTCCACAAGCAAGAGAAATTATACATTTGATTCCAAGAGAGTTTATTGTTGATCAGCAAACAGGAATAAAAAATCCTGTAGGGATGACTGGAACAAGATTAGAAGTTGATGCACATATTATTTCAGCACCATCAACAGCAATTCATAATATTGAAAGATGTGTACAAAGTATTGGTTTAAAAATAGATGATATTGTATTTAGTGGTTGGGCTTCTTCACATTCAGTTTTGACTCCTACAGAAAAAGAGCTTGGAGTTCTATTGCTTGATATGGGTGGTGGTACAACAACAATTACAACATTTGTTGAAGATGCTGTTACTTATAGTTCATGTATTCCATTTGGAGGAAGTAATGTAACAAGAGACCTGGCAGCAGGTCTTCGTTTATTTTCTTTAGATGATGCAGAGAAAGTAAAGGTAAGTGCAAATGAGCTTTTTAGAAAAGCTGCAATGAATAAGAAAAAAGAAAATACAGATGTAATTGAAATAGAAGAGCTTGGAATTGAGGGGGCAAAAACAATGTCTAAGAAATTATTCTTAGAAATTATGACAGACAGAGTAGAAGAGATATTTAAATTAGTTGTAGAGAATATTGAACAATCAGGGAATGATGCAAAATTACCTGCAGGAGTTGTAATTACAGGAGGATCTGCAAGCCTTCCAGAAATTACAAACATTGCAAGTAAAGTATTTGGAGTTCCTGCTAGAGTTGGTTCACCAAGAGGATTAGAGGGATTAACAGATAGTATTTCTTCACCAGCATATGCAACACTTCAAGGATTAGTTCAGCATGGACTACAAGATGATCATGTTGCAAATTCAGGCTCAAGATTCCAAAAATCTGGAGGTATTAAATCTGGTGCAGGAATGGCCGACAAAGTTATAGGATTCTTAAAGAACTTACTTCCATAACTGAGGAATATTTTTGAACACGAACATAACAAAAAGGGCTTGATTTTTTGCAAGCTCTTTTTTTATACTGCATAAGCTTATTCGCAGACAGAAAATGATCAATATTATTTAACACAAGTAGTATTGGTGTAAACAATACTTGCACTTTTTAATTATGTAGATTAAGATAATTTGTATATTAGATTTAAAGTTTGAACCTATGTTAGTTAAGCCACAAGCTGCATTATCAGCAAAAATAAAAGTAGTAGGAGTTGGTGGTGGTGGTGGAAACGCCGTAAACACTATGATCTCTGAACACAACATTGAAGATGTTGAATTTATAGCCGTAAATACAGATGCGCAAGCATTAATGAACTCAAAGGCTGATATTAAGCTAAGAATAGGTGAACAAATTACAAGAGGTCTTGGAAGTGGTGGAAATCCAACAATAGGTAGAAAAGCAGCGGAAGAAAGTGTAGACATACTACACGAAAATTTAGCTGGTGCAGATATGGTATTTGTAACTGCAGGAATGGGAGGAGGAACAGGAACTGGAGCAGCACCAATTGTAGCTGGTATTTCAAAGAATTTAGGAGCGCTTACAGTGGCTGTTGTTACAAAGCCATTCAACTTTGAAATGCAAAAAAGAATGGATCAAGCACTTAAAGGAATTGAAGAGTTGAGAGATAAAGTAGACACACTAATTGTTGTTCCAAATCAAAGATTGCTAGACATAATGGATAAATCTGCATCTTTTATGGATGCAATGAAAAAAGCTGATGATGTATTAGCTCAAGCTGTTAGAAGTATTGCTAACTTAATTACTCAAACAGGGTTGATTAATGTTGACTTTGCAGATGTTAGATCTGTTATGACAGAAGGAGGAACTGCATTAATGGGGATTGGGGAGGCAACAGGTGATACAAGAGCAAATGAAGCTGCAAATATGGCAATACAGAGCCCACTGCTAGAAATTTCAGTTGATGGAGCAAAAGGAGTGCTATTCAATATTATTGGAGGAAAAGATCTTTCAATGTCTGAAGTTAACGAAGCTGCAGAAATTGTTAAACAAAAGATTGCTCCAGATGCTACATTTATTTTTGGTGCATCAATTGACCCAGCCTTGGAAGATAAGCTAGAAGTAACAGTTTTGGCAACAGGATTTGATGAAAAGAAAGCAAATGCAGTACTTACAAATACAGTTGAGCATAGATCTGATTTAGACACTAAAGCTGCTCAAAAGAGTATGAGCAATACAACATTTAGCGAAACTTCAAATGAGGATCAATCAGAAGAGCATTCATCTAATGATTCATCAAGTGATATGCTAGGAAATTTAACAGGAGGAAAACCAGTGCATATAGATAACCTTGACGATGATGAGCTTGAAAATGTTCCAAGCTTTTTAAGAAAGAGACAGCAGAATTAGAAATTCTAAACACAAAATAAGAAATTCGAAATTTTTTAATCAGTTGGCGATCTGCGAGGAGTGAATGTAATGAACGACGTGGCAGTCCCATTCAATTGTCCGTTATGATTTTAGTGAAAATATATCGAGAAGTGGATAAATCATCTCCATAATACTAAATTGTGCTAAACTTCCGAAGTTAAATTAGATTAATGGAGAATATAAAAGAATTTATCTTAGCTTCATCATTAAATGGTATTCGAGGTAGCATTTTGCATAAAATTGCCCAAGGGAATGTACATGATGTAATTACGTTAGATGAATCATTAAAAAGATTAAAAGATATTTTTTTGAGAAACGAGGAATCACTAAGGCTAGATCCTGAAAATATTGAAGAAGGAAATCCTGATTTTGTTAATGGATTGGCTGGTATTCGAAGTGAAATGTTACCAAAACTTTCACAAGAAGAAGCTTAATCAATAGGTCTTGCAACTGCAACATACCTACTTGCGTTATTTCCAGCTGGATAGCAGGTAAATAAAGTAAGCTCTCTTTTTCCTGGTTTTCCTGTAATTATAGAGACATCCGTAGGTTCAACAATTTTACTTTTATACATTCTGTATTTGTATTCTTGTCCTTCAATTTCGATAATGATTTCATCTCCAACTTTTAAGTTTGGTAAAAAAGAAAAGGCTACTTCAGGATCAGTTGTTTTTGGATGATAGTTAGTTGTTGCACTATGACCATAAATAACAATATTGTTTTCTACGTCCGAAAGTGGAAGTCCTGTATTTTCAAAATGTGCAAGTGAATTTGAAAGTACAGAATTATATACATCTTCACTTGTACTGTTTACATTTGCAGTAACAGGCAGTCTATTTATATCTAAAGATGGAATAGAAATATAGAATGTTCCTTTATAATTTTTACTCATTTGGTCATCTTGCAAAATGTGTTGCTCAAAAGCTTGCGCTGTTACTTCGGCCAAACCTGCAGGATTAGAAATATATTGAGATCTATCAATGTAATTATCTGAAATCAAAGTTGTAGTTCCTTGGGATACTAATTCATTAGAGACTTGAAGCCTTTGCTGAATTTGAGGGTAATAGTATTGGAAAATAAAGTAGATTCCTAGCGCAATAAAAAAACTTGGTATCACTAAATTAGCTAATGTTGATGAATTTACAACCTGATGTAAAAAGTTATAGCCACCTTTAGCAGTGTCAATTGCATTTGCTCTCTTAGAGATTACATCGTCGTTACCAAGCTCAATAGTATCATTATTCTTTCTTTTGTAATTTTCTGCTTTTCGATATTCGTATAAAGACATGATTTATGAGTAATCTTGCATATATATGATAAAATTACAGAGCAAATTCTGCAATCCTAAAGAAAAAATAAATATTACAACAGTTTACCATATGGCCATATCTTCTGAAGATAAGCAAAAAGTAAAAAGTCTTGTTATTCTTGGAAAAAAACAAGGATATCTAACACAGGACGACATCTTGGCAGTATTCCCAGAAATTGAAGATAATCTTCAACTTTTGGAATATATTATTGCAAGTATTCAAGATGATGAAATTGAGATTATTGAACCAAGAGAGAATGATGGTGCTGACTTTGAGTCAAAGAAAGGCAAGATGACATTTGAAGAGAAGATTAAGATTCTTAAACAAATTAAGTCTCATGTTAGTACAGATCCAATTAGAGCTTACCTACAAGAAATTGGTAGAATTCCACTTTTGAGTGCTGAAGAAGAAGTTATTCTTGCACAAAGATTTGAAAAAGGAACAATTGAAATGCATGATTTAATTGAAAAGTTTGCAAAAGAGAATAAGCATCCTGTCTATGTAAAAGCCTGGGATAGAATTAAAAAAGGAGAAGAAAGAAATATAGATGTTGAGAAAGCAAAACAAAGAATAGTTGAAAAGGATAGAAGATATACAACAAAAGTAATTAGAGAAGGAGTGGAAGCAAAACATTTGCTAACAACTGCAAATTTAAGATTAGTTGTATCAATTGCTAAAAACTATTTAAAAAGAGGATTAGACTTACTTGATTTAATTCAAGAAGGAAATCTAGGTTTAATGAAAGCTGTTGAAAAATTTGAATATAGAAAAGGATTTAAATTTTCAACCTATGCAACTTGGTGGATTAGACAAGCGGTTACTCGCTCCATTGCAGACCAAGCGCGTACAATTCGTATTCCGGTTCATATGATCGAAA
>JAGQLJ010000032.1 GCA_020429495.1 Candidatus Dojkabacteria bacterium | reverse complement strand
TTTTAATTTTCAGATAATCATTCTTATTTCAAAATTAAGCTTATTGAATGACTTCTTCAAGTGTGAGACTTGAAGGAATAATATAAACTTCTGTTTTTCCGATGTTTTTCCTTCCCAACCAACAATATCTTTTTCTGCCGATGTGGGGCCAAAGAGTATTTTGACAAAATCTGAATTGACTTGGGCTGTAATTGAGCATTTATACCAGCCATTTTCCAAAGGTTCTATAGAGGCGCTTTCATTGGTGAAATCTTTAGATTTTTTGATTCCCAAAACATCTCCTTTGTCTAAGTCAAATACGGCATCAACTCTGTCTGGGTAAATTCCTTGAATTCGTAATCCAAATAAACTCCCTTTATTTCCTTTTTTTATTACTAAATTCAATTTGTAAATATTCCCCGCTTTTGTGGAAATCTTTTTGGAAGATGAAAATGCTGATTCCTCCGTGCTAATTCTAGACAATATAAATGCCGACTTATCTTGGTAATTTTCATCAAGCGGAGTAAATAATGTTCTATAGCTTTCTATTTCAGAAACGCTTTTAACTATTTCCATCAAATTCACAGCTTTATTTGCTGTTTCTATATCTGATTTTTGTTTGCTTGGTTTCTTTGGATTCTTGGCTATGGTAAATTCTTTGTTTATAAAATTAACCAAAAATGGCATTACTTTTTTGCATCCATACTTGTTGAGGTGTGAAAAATCTCCATAATCATTATAGGTAAGATTCAATTCATGGAAATAGTTGTTAAGATCAATATAATGTGCCCCATTGGATTTAAGAATTCTATTCAAATATTTAATCTTCCCATATTTTTCTTTTTCAAAAATGACATTGATTGCGGGTGGTGTAACAAATAAAAGATTTACTCCTGCTTCGTTTGATTTCTCAATCATTTCTTTAATAATCTGTTCAGCCTTATCGTTAATCACCTCTTCTTGAGAATTGTTTATTGATTGCCTGTATTCGGAAGCTAATTTGTACAGGTCTTTTTTAGAATCTTTATCGGATTGGCTTAACTTAGTTTCTACATTTAGAAGAAACCCATTTGCATTGGTTTCCTCAAAAAAATCAATTCTCTTTTTTGTTTCCACAATGTTATCGGCCATTTTACTATGAAACCTAATTGTTGGACTGTAAACTTTTGGGTAGTCCTTTACCTCATAAAAATCCCTAACTATATTGAGATAATCAAAAGAGAAATCAATCTCATCAAGAGCCGTCATCTGGAGGTATTTCCAAGTATCATCTTCAAAGTTTTCAAACTGCCAAGGAGATATGGTAACTACCAATAATTTATTTGGATAAACCTCTTTGGTATCAATCAATTCATCAAAAATGGCTTTAGTGATGTAAAAATGTTGAGCGGGAGAACCAATATTAATACTTTGGGAATTGAATTCATTGTCTAAAAAATTAACATCATAAGATCTTTGAGAAAGTGAATTCCCCATGAAAATAAAATCAAACTTTTCCTTTTGTTTAAAAACACTTTTGAAGGTTGTGTGGAATAACTCATCATGAACAACTAACCTATCTGTAACCTTTAAAACAAAAAGGAATAATAGAAAAAAAACTCCTGCTTTTATATAAAACTTAGCCATTATTGTCTTTAAAATTGAAAATATATAAACTGAGATGTGTCTTTATCTCCATAAACCCCATATATAACTATAGTCATTATTATTATTATGTACGCTGCCCATCTAAACCCAATAGGCTGTTTGCTAAGCAAGGTGCCCAACTTATTGCTCTTATTGAGAATCTCAAAGACCACCAAACCAAGTATGGCCAGGATTAATATAATTAACTCATTTCTTCCCAGGCCTAATTTATATAAGTCTTCCGTGAATAAAATGATATAATTATTTTTTAAAATCCCTGCTACAAGCAACTTGGCATCGGTATAGCTATTCGCGCGGAAAAATATCCATGCAAAACAGACTATCACAAATGTAACAAAGGAAAACAGCAGCCCACTGGCGAAGTTTCCGTTTACAATACCCACCTTGCTAAGCACTAATTTTCTTGTTTTCAGTGTGGCTTTTTCAACAACAATTATGAACCCATGGATAGCGCCCCAAATTAAAAATGTCATGGCGGCACCATGCCAAAGCCCACTTACCACAAATACAATGAAAAGATTTAAATAGGTTCTATACTTTCCTTTCCTGCTACCTCCCAAAGGAATATAAACATAATCTCTAAACCATGTGGAGAGCGAGATGTGC
>JAGQLJ010000031.1 GCA_020429495.1 Candidatus Dojkabacteria bacterium | reverse complement strand
TCAAGCGACCCGACAAGACAGATCGAGCGATTCTTTTGTATTTGTTGCAGCATTCGCCTGACCCGAATTATCCGAAGTATTCGTGGGGTTATAAGGATATGGATGAGTCAATGCATCCATATTATTATAACTGTCCATTGAGTTTTCTGGATATGACGCCGGTTGCTTGTGAAGAATGGCGTCAACATGTTCGTAACTACCATGCCACGATTGCTCAACAGAAACAGAAAGCGGCTCAGGTAACGATTGGTTCGATTGTGACGTTGACGGAGAATTATGGTAATCAGACGGCGACCATTTTGGGGAAGTTGAAACGTGGGTGGCGGGCCGATATTGGCGGAAAGCATTATCGGGTAACACCAAAAATGATTGCTTCTGTGGATTGACAAACTATGGTGTGGTACAATACACACCATGAAGGGGATAAAAATGCTGACTAGGACAACGACATTTCGGCTGGATGAATTTGAAATAAAACAAGCGATTGTGAAGTTTTTGCTTGACAAAGGATACATTAGTATGGACGAATCAAATAGCTCACAAATCACAATCAACACTGAGCGACATTACATTGACGAAGACTGTAAGGATGTTACAGAGCATGCTGCCATTGTTGTTGTGGAAAAGTATGGAGCCTAGAACCAATGAATTCAATTTCTGACAACTTGAATCTTGTTGCTTGTTTGGCAAAAGACGCATCGACGAGGTCGTCGAGTATTCATCCTCATGATAGGACTATCGTCTTATCTGATATTGCGAGGATGAAAAGTATTCTTGATTCGGTGGTAGTTGCTATTCGTAACGAAGAAATCAAGCAAGATGGTGGCTGATAGTTTTCAGGACGGTAGCTCAATGGTAGAGCAGTAGCCTTTTAAGCTATTGGTTGCGGGTTCGAGTCTCGCCCGGATCACCAAGAGATGTTTCTATAACTTCAAAAGTTCCCTCTTTATTAATAGTATTTACTGTATTAAATATTACAAGAGCCTCGTGAATTTTAGGTGTTCGATAAGCATTTTTTTCAAATTCTAACCCATCAGGGAATAGAAGACTATTTAACTTTCTTTTTTCATTATTAGATAAGCCTTTCCAAAATATTGGTAAGTGTTTGATAAATTTACAAATGTAATTTATACAAGTTTCCAGTTCATCTTTGTTAATCCCTAATTCAGAAGAAGTAATCTTGAGGGTAATTAATTCTGCATCAAGTTCATTCTTCCTATTAATATACTCTTCACTACTATAAACCCCATCTTCAAGCAATTGCTGTATCTTTTTAAGTTTAGACTCTACTTTTTTTATATTGTTATAGGCTTCATCCTGCTGTTGAATAGAAATATCATATTCACATTCGTAAACATCTATTATTATCTCTTTAAATAATTCCAAATCATCTTGTGGCATCTGTATAGACTCTAAAAGTTCAATAAACTTCTCTTCAGCCACATCTTTATTTACTGCTTGTCTAAAAGGACAATTACTATTTCCACATTGATAGTAGTAATAATATTTCTTCTTTCCTTTTGATTTAGCTCCAGAAAGTAAATTCCCACAATTTATACATTTTATAGTTCTATTCAAAGAGTATTCATCATTTTTATAAACAGTTTTTGCTTTGTTTATATTATTTTCAATTATTTTTTGAATTTTGTTAAATTCTAATTCGGTGACATATCCCTTATGCTTGCCAGGTACTTTTATCCCAAATTTATCAGAATATACTATTCCTGCATAGAATGGATTTCTTAATATCTTTGATATTAGTCTTCTATCAATTGGTTTATTATTCTTAGTTCGTACATTATTTGAGTTTAAGAAGCGTACAATTTCAGCCATTTGATAATGTCCTGTTAGAAACATATCCCAGGCCTGTTGAATAAATACTTCCTTAGATTTGTCCTTGATGATTGGTTTAGGGTTCGAAGAAGAAGTATAATCTCTAATATAACCAAGTGGTGGATCCCATATCCAGAACCCTTGTTCAACTCTAGATCTTAGTCCGTTTACAATTCTTTCTGTTCTTACTTCATTATCAAATTGTGCAAAAGAAGCTAAGATATTCTCCATCAATCTACCTGATGGAGAATCATCTGTATGTTCAGTCATAGATACTAGCTTTACACCATATCTAGATAGATTAGCTTTAATAACTGCATGATTTTCTACTGATCTAGAGAATCTATCAAACTTATAAACAAGAAATATATCAACTGCATTATTCTTAACTCCGCAGAAAGCAATAGCTTTCTTAAGTTCGGTACGGTCAATAAACTTCGCAGATTCACCTTCTTCTTTAAAAATCTGAACTAATTCATATCCATTTCTTTCACAAAATTCTTTACCTAACTTTTCTTGTGAAGCTAAAGAAGTATTGTCAACCTGTTGTTCAGAAGAAACTCTAGTGTATAGTACTGCTCTTGCCTTATTCATTTAAAATTATTTGATTATTCATATAAGATCTAAACCCTATTTCAGCTATTGTGTAATAAAAGTAAATTTTTTCTAGTACTTCATCATCAGATAGATCATTAAATCTTGGATACTTTTCTCTAATGTATTCTAAATCAATTTTTCTTTTTTTGTTACTTCCACAACTTTCCATATTACTGTAATACATTTTGTTGTGGAGTAAAGATACTCTCCACTTCATAACTATTATCATCTTCATTCAATTTGTACATGTACTTATTGCTAACTTTGAATAGGTCAATCACGTTTTGATCAATAAAGTCTTTTAGCAAATCTCTGACTTTATTCTGTGAGTAACCTCCACCATCTTTAACGTACTGAGCAATACTATTGAAATCTGATTCTTTTTGAACATCTAAGTAATCAACAATTAGTTTCTTTGTTTTCGACACTTTATGAATAGATTCTGGTAAAACATCACCAATAAACTTCAGACTAATTAACTCATCAATTTGGAGCTCTAACGTCATTGGTTTAACTTCTTCAGCTAATCTGTTTTTTACATTCTTAAAAGTAAGAAGATTATCATCTCTCTTTTCTAGAATGAAATGTGTGTCCACACTAGCAATAATGTCAGAGCTTCCACGAGCTGAGTCATTATTAGATTTTTGATCTTTACTAAGCTTCTTTAAATGATGAATTACAACAATGCATTCAAGCTCATTCAGTAGCTCTCTCAGTAGTTTAAAGAATTCATTAATATCCTTTGAATCGTTTTCATTACCCTCTTGAAATCTTACTAATGTATCAATGACTAAAACATCTATCTCAAAGTCTCTAATAGCTTCCTTAAGCTCTGAAATGACAGTACTATTGAATGATGCTTTCAAATCTATATATTCAATATTTTCTTTATTACACTCAATCCTTAGAAACCTATCTTTTAATATAGATAGTCCATTTTCTCTATCCAAAAATCCAACTTTATAACTTCTATCTACATAGAACTCATCAAATACAGGTAACCCTTCTGAAAGAGTACCTGCAAGTATTTGAGTTAGTATACTTTTACCAACACCTGATTGACCTGAAATCAAGTTAATAGTTTTCTTATGTATTAGCCCTTCAATAAGGTATTCTAAATTATTAGAATCAGAATCTACTATTGTTTGTAGGTTATTAATATCTAACAACTTATATAATGAACTATCACCATACTTTCTTATAAATTCTAGTGGTTTTAAAGATAAGCTTTTTATCTTCTCGTGAATTAACTTACGCATATCATCAAATTCAAGGTGCGTATTTGCTACTACTAATTCGTTCCAATCTTTAAAATCATCTAACATCATAAATCTAATATTATTTTCTGTACCCTTACACTTTTGAGCTACTTTCAATGAGTTTGCTAGTCCAGCTTTATCATTATCAAAGGCAAATAGTAATGCATCTACATGCTCTGCAAGCTCAATGAGTGAGTCATGATTTGTAGCAACACCTGTAGTTGAGCATACTGCTTTATAACCATATTGCTCTAAACTCATGACATCAATCTCACCTTCGGCCACAATTAGTAGATTCTTTTTATCTTTAGATAAAGTTTCAAGTGTATCTAAGTTAAAAAGCTGAGACTCCAATCCTTTTGGGTTTAAGTACTTTCTATCACCACTCAACATTCTTTTCTTAATTCCTATTTCAATGTCATTAATTATTATTGGAATGTTAATATTTCCTTTTTCATCACTGTTCAATCTAAAATGATTAATTGTCTCTTCTGTTAATCCTCTTTCTTCAATTAAGTACTCAAGTCCTGTTTTCATACATCTCTTTTAAAAACTTATACTGATCTTTAAATCTAGGCAGATTTTCTACTAATCCTACTATGTCGAAAATATCGCCTTTAACACCACAGGCAAAACAGATATAAAAATCACCTTTGTTTGTATTGTAAATTGCTGCTGATGGATTATGATCCTCGTGAAACTTACACAAGAAGGGTTTCTTATATTCTTTGACTGAAAAGTTATGTGTATATAGGTAGTCTTTTAAAGATACCTTTTCCTTAAGTTCTATCGCTTTCATATGTGATAAAATGAAATATCTAATATCACCCCTCACTAAGGAGGGATGATTATTAGAATAATCATATACAAAGTCTTAAAAAGTAAAATAGCTTATCCAACTCGAGATTAGATAGGCTATTAAAACAGTAGAATAAAGCGTAGAACAAGCGTAGAAGTAATTAGTAATTCTAAGATCTAAGAAGATAATTGAGTCTAACTAAATATTTTTTAAGTAGGCTTAATAATTTCGCAATTAATCTTAATAAAATTTTTATCATCAGAATCAAAGAAATACTGAGAAAATTCTTTTGGTGAAAGTCCTGTACATTGAATTATCGAATTTCTGATATGTGATAAGGTGGTACGAAGTTTTACTCTATCCATAAGTTTGTTTTTGGAGGATAATTTGTTACATAATATATTCTTATTTAACCTGTCTTCACCTCTAAAATCTAATCGTACAGTATTTAAAAGACTATAGTGCAGAGTTTTATCAGAATTAACTAGTAAATTTAGTTTTGTTTGAATAACATTATCTTCTTGTAATTTAACTTCAACTAAATTATCCGGTATATTAAGGATTATTTGATTAGGAGAAGGATATATTTTATTTTTGGGATTAATGAATTCTATAGAGTTTAATTCAATATTTGTTTGATAATTTTCAAAAAAAGTTAAGCCTTCTTTTGTAACTGATATTGAATAATTATTGTAAGAAGGAAAAGCTATTTTCGCCTCAATTTCGTTTTTATAATCATTAGTAAATTTAACTAGAGGAGATCCTAACGGATTAAATTCATATTGAACTATACGGATATACCCCAAATTTTCTAAATTATCTATTATTGAATTAAATCCTGCTAAATGAAGATCAACATTTTTGTTTGAAGTATAATTAGTAACTTTAATAAGATTATCTGAATATATAATATGATTACTATCACACCGTTTCAGATTAATAACTGCTAGAGGCAAATCGAATTCAGATAATTTAAATTCAGATTTTTGTTTAATCTTATTCTTAATAACCAAAATAACTATTTCTCTCAGGGTATCATGTCTGAAATATGGGTCTTTTAATGAATCGTATTCACTTTTAATGAAATTAGTTAAATCTAATTCTGTTTTTTCAAAGCATACAAGTCTGGGCAAAGGTACTTTTTGCGTTATACCATCTTTGTTTTCTTGCATATGATAGAGTCCTCTATCAACAATTTTGAAATATCCTTCTTTTAAATGTCTTTCAAATGCTTCTTTGAAGATAAAACTTTGAGGCATATCTTGTACGCTTATAAGATTTCTTCTAAGCAATTCAGCTGCAAATTCATACTCATCATCGCTATCCAATTGTAAAATTATAGATCCTTCCAAAGGATAATCAGCCATTCTTAAGAAAAGCTCAAGAAATTCCTTATTTTTGAAAAGGAAATGCTTAGACGGTGTCATAAAAATCCCCATCTACTAACAAGCACGTAAATAGATGGGGAGCTGTGCTTGTTAATTAAAATCTCTTAATTATACCGCATAGTATAATGATGTATGAGTAATAAAATAAATACAAAACAATCATTTCAAGAATTTATTGGAAAAACATTTAAGGA
>JAGQLJ010000030.1 GCA_020429495.1 Candidatus Dojkabacteria bacterium | reverse complement strand
AGGTTAACTAGATGCGTAGAAGAAATACAAAGATTTCTACTTTCTACTTTCTAACTTATTATATAGTTCTAGTAACTTCTGTCCCAATTTTTCTTCTGTATATGCTGGAACAATTGTATCAAAGGCTTTTTCTCTAATTATTTCCATTTTCTCCCAGTTATGATAAATATATTCTATCCGACTTTTAATTTCTTCTACACTATCAACTAAGAATCCATTTTCACCATCAACTAAATATTGTGTAACTCCTCTAGTTCTTGTTGAAATTAGAATAAGTCCTTGGCTCATTGCCTCTAAACCAACAATCCCAAAAGATTCTCTTACACTTGGAAGTAAAAAAATATCGTTTTCTTTAGCTTGCTCAATAAAATCTTTAGGTGTGTAAGACTTATTAATTAGCTCTAAATTTTCTGGTAGGTTCTCTTCAAAACTATATCCTTGCTGTGGACCAAAGATTGTGAACTTTATTTTGGGAAGTCTTTTTGCTAGTTCTACAATTTTTTCAGGTCTTTTTACAGATTCAACTCTACCCATATAAATTACCTTGCCTAAAGGCTCAGCATGTGAAGATATTTCTGCAGTTTCAAACTCTTTACCTAAAGAATTTGGAATTAATTCTATTTTACTTTTATTAGCTCCTCTTTTTATCAATTCAGGAATTTCCCATTCAGCTATCGCAATAATCTTATTGTAAAGCCTAAGCTCCCACCAGCCAATTAAAAGATCGTATGCAATATCAATTAACTTCATTATTAATGGTCTTTTAGGGTCTTTATGAAAAGGACCATGTGAAGTTAATATGACTTTTTTTCTCATTAACTTACCTAAAATTAGCCCCTGCAATGAATGTGGATGTCGATATCCATGGACATGAATAATATCTGGATTTATTTCTTTAAGCTTTTTTCTGAAGAAGAAAAACATTGATGTACCTCCAAGCCGAAATTTTATTGGAAATCTAAATATCTTTATTCCATCTAGCTCATCGTAATCAGGACTGATTCCTTTTGTACCTTTAATGATGTTCGATGAAAATGATGTAACATTATATCCTTTTGAAGTTAAAACTTTTGCATCAAGGTAGACTCTACGCCAAATTCCACATGCAGATGGGTATGAGTATGGTGAGATAGTTATTATTTTAAGCATTACCTATTTTATCTGATTTTACTTATGCTTCCAAACTTTTAAGTGGTTTTGTAGCAACAATGATCTGATAAAGTGAGTTTCCTGATTGCTCACCCCATTCATCAATAAATTCTAAACCAGGTATTTGATTCTTAATCTCTTCAATTGAATTCCTTAATGTTTCTCCAAGACCGTTATTTAATGACATAGTTAGAGAATAGACACTAAATCCATCAAAACCTGCTCTAAATAGTGCATTACGCATATAATTTGTTGTATAAAAGAAATCTTGTAATGTAATTTCTTCACCATTCCTAGATCGAAGTACATTTCTAAATCTATCACCATCATTTAATTCTCTTGATCCTGGATTAACTGGTTCGCGATCCCCATAATACCTATATCTTGCTGATTTTGACATGATTGCATCTGGATTCAGTCTAAACATAATTAATTTACCACCTGGTTTTAATGCCTCATAAGCACTGTCTAGAACCTCACTTAGCTGTATTGTATCCAACACTGGATCAACGAATGTCATAGTTGCGTTATCAAAGGTAGAGTTCCCTAAAAAAAACTCTCTTTGTATTCCCAGTTTTCCTAAATTTGAAAGACTATGCGCATTGGAAACTTGAAAAAAGCCAACATTATTTCTATCTGCTAGGTTTTTTTTAGCATTAGTAAGTGCCTCAAATGATATATCTACACCGACTACAAAGCCTTCTTCACCTACTTTCTGAGAAAGAACTTGTGTAAAATTCCCATGACTACATCCTATCTCCAAAACTCTTGATCCTGGTGTGATGAAGTGCTCTACAAGTTTGTAACCGGGATAATCTGATGGAATTTGGCTATTAAAAAACTCGCCATATCTTTTACCTAGTTCGCCAGTCCAATCGATACTACTTGATACAATTTCTGCTCGGTTGTTGTCGAAGTTTGACATTAGTTGATTTTATTAAGACATAACTTACCCAAGGTATTATACTATTTTTTGGATAGAATGTCATTGCTGTTGCCATCAAATTACAACACATTCCATAGCATATCGAAAATTGCTTTAGAGTTTTCGTAGTAGTCTTTATTAGCAATTACAGTACCTGTTATTGAATCTTTAAAATTAATTGTTGCCACCTTACCATCATAAATCAAAACATCTATTGAGGATAGATTCATAGCAGTTTTTGATGCCTTGAAATCAAAGTTGTCATCTTTTGCAAATTCCGAACCTTTTGCAATAGAACTATCAGAAGCATCTATAATTTCTCTTACTAGTTTAGATTTTTTTCTCTTTTGAGCTTCTTGATAAAGTTGTGCATTGTCAGAAAATACTTCAGAAACTGCTTCTAAATTAACGTAAGATCTAAGCTCATCAGCATTAAATGCTTCTTTATATATGAGCATTGCATTATCTTTACCTTCATAGTATTTTACATCTACAATATTCTTCTCTCTTGCTTCAGGTACCATCTGATTAATCCTATCAATAACAACTCCTAAGTTGTCTTCTAATTTCTTCATTCTCCATTTTTTCTGATCCATTAAAAACTTTAATTTTTCAGGATCTTCTGCAACAACCATTCTTCTTTCTCCAAAGTTTGTTTGACTAATTAAACCTTTTTTAATCAATTCTTCAACATTATTGTGAGTTGTTGATCTTTTTATACCTGTTTCTCTAGCCAAATTCATAATAGTGTTTGGCCCTGTTTTCAATAGAGTTAAGTATATTGAGACTTCTCTCTCTCCTAGATTAAATTCTTCTAGGAATTCTTGAATATGTCTGTCGAGTTTTACTTTCATTTTAATAATATAATTAATATAAAAATATTGTCAATTTATTTCGGATTGGAATATATTATATCAAGAATTTACCTATAGGAAAAGGTTTTTTAGAAAAAAGAAATGATATTTCTGGTTGACATCGTCAAAACTTTTTGAGAAGTC
>JAGQLJ010000029.1 GCA_020429495.1 Candidatus Dojkabacteria bacterium | reverse complement strand
GGATCAATGTGGTCAAAAGGTTATGTACCATTTGACACAATAGACAAGCTTGCTAAAGAGAGAAAAGGAGAAGGTTCATGGGAAATGCATTCAGATGAAAAGGGTGAAGATCTAATTTTAAATGGGCTTGAGGGAATTAAACAAAGAATAGAAAGAGGTGTGCAAAATGCTACAAGTGAAGAAAGCAAAGAACTTTATGAAATTTTTGAGCAAATTACTGACTATGTAAATAGTTTTAAAGCAGATAAAAATATTCAAGCATCAGTACAAAATGAAGAAAGATTTGCAGAGAATGCTGTTGGAGAAGGAATTGAATTAAATCAAGATATGTCTTACAGATTAGATTGGAACAGTCTTAGAAATAAAGTTAAAAAAGGAATGCGAAATGCAACTGTAATGGCAATTGCTCCAAATGCATCAACAGGATTGGTTCTTGGAACGGCTCCTGGAATTGACCCAAGATTTGCTCAAATATTTAGTAGAAATACTTATAGTGGTAAGTTCTTAGACATTAATCATAATTTAGTAAAGAATTTACAAGAATTAGGTATTTGGGAAGATGTTAAAGATCAAGTATTAGCAAAGTATGGAGATATTTCTGAAATAGATGAGATTCCTGATAGATTAAAGGCTGTTTATAAAACATCATTCCAAATTTCTCCTTATGCATATATTGAAGTAGCAAGTAGAGCTCAAAAATGGATTGATCAAGCAATGAGTAGAAATATGTATTTAGAAACTAGAGATATTGATGAAATGGTAAATATTTATACAGAAGCATGGAGAAGGGGATTGAAAACAACATATTACTTACATGTAAAACCAAGACATGCATCTGAACAAAGCACTGTAAAAGTAAATAAAGGAAAAGATCTGAACAAGAAGGGATTTGGAGCTCTTAAACAAACAAGTCAAGTTTCTTTGGATCAAACTAAAGAACGAAAAGGGTTTGGATTTGCTGAAGTTCAACAAACAGAAAAAACTGAAGTTGAAGAAGAAAAAGAAGAAGTTTCAGTTAGTTCTGCAGTTCTAACTCAACCAAAGCCAGCAAATAGTGGAGGAGGAGGATTTGGATTTGGTGCTGCAATTCAAAACAGCAATAATGAAGTAAAAGAAAAATCTAACTACAAACCACAACCAAAGGTAAATAATGATGTTCAATTTCAAAATTGTCCATTAGACCCTGCAGAACGTGCAATGTGCGAAGCATGCCAATAAAATTCAAAAATCAAAATGCAAAAGTCAAAAATTAAATTAAAAATTGAAAATAGAATTTTATCTTGTGACGAATGTAATAGATTAAATAATTTTTTAGGATGCGATTGGCGAAGAACCTATTATTTTGATCAGAGAGTTCAAATTAGTATGTCTGGATATGCATTTTCAGTATGTAGTGGAAGTTCACCTGCAATATTACCTTATGAAACATTGCATATTGGTTTAGAGGATGTTCGTATAGATGAAGGTATTTATAAGGCTTATCATCGTGAAGTATGTATTAGCGGAAGTAGTCTGACAGTTAAGTCTGATTTCAATGACATTGATTTGGATCAATTAGGTTTAAATCATCTGAGACACTACATTGAACTAGAAACATTTCCGCAAATATATCCTGATTCATTTTTAGCGGAGTATACTAATCAGAGTTTATCTGAAATTATAGATTAAATTTCGTGTGTTATTATCAATGAATTTCTAATTTTTTACTTTTAATTTTTAACTTTATTACTGTGTTACTTAAGAAAAAACAAAGAGGAGATGAGCTCCAGCTA
Organism: Candidatus Dojkabacteria bacterium; assembly: GCA_020429495.1. Lineage (GTDB taxonomy): Bacteria > Patescibacteriota > Dojkabacteria > J137 > J137 > JAGQLF01. Next base: position 1,516 of record JAGQLJ010000029.1, on the reverse strand, counting down.
CAAACAATAGAATACCCTTGGGCACAAGATTTGCTTGATCAAGCAATTGCAAATACTTGGTTCCCACACGAAGCTCCAATGGCTGAAGATTTAGAAAACTGGAGAACAATGAGTGAAGATGAGAAAAATGCAGTGATTATGTATATAGGATTTTCAAATCCAATGGAATATGAAGTAAATGAATCAATAATGTATGGGATGATGCCATTTATTTCTGCACCTGAAGTGAATATGTATCTAATTAGGCAGCAATGGGAAGAAGTTAATCATGCACTTTCATTTGATTATGTAATAAATACTTTAGAAATTGATAGAAAGAAGGCCTTCGGAACTCATACTAATGTCCCCACAGTAACTGCAAAAGAAAAGTTTTTAACAAAATCGATTGATAATATGAGTACTGGTAACGTAGATGTAGATACTGTAGAAGGAGTACAAGAGTTTATAAAAAATATTGTGAAGACAAATATTGTTACTGAGGGAATCTGGTTCTATAGCGGCTTCATGTTTGCTTTAAGCTTTAGGCAAAGAAACTTGATGCGTAATTTGGGGACAATAACTGATTGGATTGCAAGAGATGAGGCACTTCATCTAAAAGTAGGAATAAACATTATTCTTACAATTTTGGAAGAACAACCAGAAGTTGTAACACAAGAATTTGCAGGTGAGATTAGAGATATTATTGTTCAGGCAGTTGAGCTAGAAATGGCATATAACAATGATTTACTTCCAAGTGGAATACTTGGATTAAACACAGATTTTGTGAATAAGTATGTTCAATACGTAGCAGATAGAAGACTAGAAGAACTTGGATTTGAACCACATTTTCATGTTCAAAACCCTGCAAAGTGGATGACAACAGCAAATGATACATTCCAATTGGTTAATTTCTTTGAAACAGTAAATACGGCATACGAAGTTAATGCAACAGGAACTAGAGGAATGAAGAAATAGCTACGAGCTGCTAGCCCCTAGCTACTAGGAGTGAGCGATGTAGCAGTCCCATAAAGTTGTCAGATTAGTTATAATGTAGTCATTATGAATAAAGAATTCCTTAAACTTGCAGTTGAACAGGCTCAAAAATCTTTTAATGAAGGCAATTTCCCTGCAGGAGCTGTAATTGTAAAAAATGGTGAAGTTATTGATAGGGATATTAGTGGAACTTTTCCTCATATTCATCATCATGCAGAATCTAAATTAGTAGATAAGGTAATGGTGAAAGAAAATAAGCAGTTGGATGAATATGAAATCTATACATCAATGGCTTCTTGTATGATGTGTACAGGAAAGATATATTGGTCGGGTATAAGGCGAGTGTACTATATACTAGGTCAAGATGATGTGGATATTTCTTTATGCTATGAAACAAGTCTAACAACAGATGAACTAAAAGCTAAATTAAATCATGATATTGTGTTTATACAGGATAAAACATATTTCGACGAAGTTTTAAAAATCTACAAGCTTTGGGAGTCAAAGATAAAATAGTCTTCTACATTCATTTTTCAGATTTTTA
>JAGQLJ010000028.1 GCA_020429495.1 Candidatus Dojkabacteria bacterium | reverse complement strand
AAAATCATGCACTATTTTTTTTAAAAAGCATCCTATATTTGCACCCGCAAAGGATGAATGGCAGAGTGGTCGATTGCGGCAGTCTTGAAAACTGTTGAGTGTAACACCTCCGGGGGTTCGAATCCCTCTTCCTCCGCATTATTAACTATAAAGCCCTTTAAATAGGGGCTTTATTTTTTTAGTTGACAGTATAGTTGACAATTCCTTAAAATTTATCGAAATTTATTCTCCATATCCTTTATCAATTGTTCATAAAAAGATTTACTCCATAAATATTTATCTGCCTCTCTGAAACTGGATTTACCAGATAACTCTAATGTCTTTTGTAAATACTCTTCATATCCTTTCCAAAGTTTCTCAAAAGTCCAGTTTTTAATTCTATGATACTTTTTTGTTTTGTATTTCTTTTCAAGCATATTACATACTCGTATATCGTAAACTGAAAATTCGTCTTTATAGAGTACTGAAAGGATAGCAGAGGCGATTGGTAAGTAAAAACCATAATCATTCATTAAAACAGCTAATTTATCTTTATTATTGACTGTTTCATATATTGTTGAGGTTAGTTTTTTTATACCTAAATTTAGGTTGGTTTCATTCTCAAACTTTTTGGCAATTTTACTTTTTGCCCTATTTGATTTCCAAATAATTATACAGAAAAATTCTTCACCTGTTAAGTAGCCTTTATTATGAAAATTTATAGCAACTTCATTAAAGAGATATGTTTCTAAACTATAATATTTTGAGTAATCCATTTTGATATAAAAACAATCAATTACCTATATCATTAAACGCTTTATTAAACTGGGTTTTTGTATTCGTTTCATTGTATAGAGGCATTCCCACCAATTTATATTCTTTATTCTTAAACAGTACGTCCAACTTGTATTCATTGGCTATTTGCAACAGGAATTTCTCTTTGGTTTGGCTGTCCTCATTACTTAATCTATCATCTCCTTTTGGCTCGATAAACACTTGATAAATTAAAGTCTTTGTAGTTTTCTTTTCTACCAGAAACAATATAAAATCTGGTTGAAATGCTAATCCCTCATCAAAGGTATAAATGGTAATATGCTTTTCATTTCGTAACAAATACACTTCGTATTTCTCTTTTAAAGACTGGTAAGCACCTTTCACATATTTTACTAAATACTTTTCTTCTGACGTTCCGTAATTGTCGTTAAATACATACCAATCCTCTTTGGATAAGTCTATGTATAAATCTTGATTAACCGTTTCAGATTGTCCGATACCAATACCTCCATTGTCGTTGTCTTCATCAATAGAAAAATTCAACACCTTAACACCATTTTCAGCACCAAATCGTTCAGCTATACTTATTGGTTTTTCAAACAATTTCGTTCCTTGATATTCTGTAAAACCCTGTGGTATAAGTTTAGAGATTTCATCTAATGCAGTTACAGTAGCTTCCAACTTCATTTCATTGGTTGGGTTTTGCACTTGCTCTGTATTTCCTGTAAACTCAATTTTTACCGTATTCAAAAATTTATCATCATTGATAAACTCTGACATTGAATTTAAGTGCGGAAAATAACGCTGTAAGTTGCTAAATCTATAAAATGGTAGTTTGTTAAGTGCTTTGCGAATAATGGGCTTAGAGAAGCTATTTAGGTCGTGTATTTTAGTATCATTGCTTAACTGTTTGGCTTCTTCGCCATCAATCAAAATACCAACAGAGGCTTTTCCAGTAACAAATTTCTTTTTGTATATCTTTTCTCTAATGGATTGGTCTAACTCGTGTATATCTTTTCTATCATTGACAATACGTTTGTTTACATAGACTACCCCAGACTTATAAAAATCTGTATCCTTGAAACTGTCTTTTAACACCAATCTTTTTTGTACGGTTTTTGGTGCTTTGATACCAATTTGCTGTAATGCCTTATTCAGTTCAGAAATGTATCTTGGGTTGTGTGCAGAATGATAATACAACTCTTCACAAATTCTTAAATCGTTCTCAATATCATCATCGTACTTTCTTTTGTACAATGGTTGGTCGTCTGAAATTTTGAAAGGGCAATATCTCGCACCTCTACCAATTAATTGAGCCTCTGACATTGTCGTTTTACCAACCTTGCCTTTGTTCGTTCCTCCTGTACTTTGTGTATCATACAAGCGGACTATATCAAATAAGTTTAGAACGTCCCAACCCTCATTCAGTTTATCAACTGCAAAAACTGCCCTGTATTCGTTGTTCTCATCTTCAAGGCTATTGATAACCAATTGCTTTTCTTCGCTGTCGTTCTTGCTATCTACGGCAATACATTTATCTTCTGAAAAATCATTTTTCAACTCCAACACTAAATTTTCAAGCGTGATATTATTCTTATCCAGATAATTAAACACTTTGCTCATTATGGCGTTAGAAGTATCTGCCTTTATCTTCTCTAATTGCTTTGCAGTTAAACTATTGATACCAGAAACAAATTCATTGTAAAACTCTTGACTTTCGTTTATAGTCTTTGATTTTAGCATTATTACAGGCTTGATATGTAATTGATTGTTTTCAAAAACTTTTTGCCTGTATTGGCTTAAAAGCACCGATTGCAAGGCACGTTCAAAAGGTTGTAAGTCCGCTTGTAATACTTGTACTTCCTTAGAGTATTTGTCTATACGGAATTGCTTTAACGGATAATCAAACAACAACTTATCTTGATACTTTGCACTAATATCTGGGTGGTTAAGGTCTGCGGTGGCGGTAAACTCCAGTAAATAATTATCTGGATTTGCATTGAAAATTCTGTTTACCGTACCCTCCCAACTTACAATTGCCTCAACTTCATCTTTGGTATGCTTTCCTTTTTTGGTTTCCGCGTTTATGTGGTGGGCTTCGTCTGAAAGTAGTACAATCTTTTTGTCCTCAAAATCTTCATAGGTTAAACTGTTCTCTCTGGGTGTGTTTAACTGACTATGCAGACCTTGAATGGTCGTAAACACAATATTTATATCCTCATCATTAACCACCTCAAAGTTCTCTACTTCTTTAATATTTACTTTACGGTCTGAAAACGAAATGGTATCATTAAACAAATACTTAGAGGATAGCGAGTTTAAGAAATTATCTCTGGTCTTTTCTATAATAGATTTGCTATGTACGAAAAAGATAAAATTTCTATACCCTTTCTCGTATAGGTCTAAAATGAGCCCTGCCATTACCAACGTCTTACCACTACCAGTTGCCATATGAAACAGCAATTGCGAGGGCTTCTTTTTATTTGGGTACTGGGTACTGTAATAATTGAACCGCTCAAACGCTTCTATCTGGTAAGGGCGTAACTCAAACTTAGCATTTAAGTTGTTTTTTATATGTGGCTCTACACCTTTAGGAATTACTCCTAAAGAATATGCAGTTGTTATGATTTGCTCTAAAGATTGTTGCATAAAGTTACTTTTGAATTTTCTTTAAAGTGTTTTGTAATTCTCTAATTCTCTCCTCCAGATATGGATTGTCTTTTATATATTCTTTTATTTTTTCATATTCATCTGGCTCAATAATTTCTTCGTTCAAAATTGTGCTTTGAACATAATTACCTTGTTTTTGTAAGTATGCAGAAAGAATAAGATTTGCTAAGTCTAAAACCCTATGTAAAGGCAGTTCCTCACTTTGTCTGCTCCATTTTGTTCCTGTATGTCTAAATACCTTTGCTGAAATCTCATTATTATCCCATTGGGCTTTCCCAATTGATATAGCTTTTGCATCTGAATTACCTGCATATTTACCGTCAATAATTTCGTAATTCTCTACGCCTAAAATTGGTTTGTGCTTTAAATGTTTTGGAATACTCATACTAATTTTTAAATAATTTATCAAAATCTAAAGAATAATCTCTTCCTAATTCAGTAATGTAATTGTCTATTTGACTAATTGTACCAAACCTTGTTTTTTCTCCTGCTTTTATTACTTTACAATTCGTTATTTTATCATAATCAGTAAAGCCTACTAATATTAATTGCTTAAAACTTCTTAAATCTTTTAAATCCCCAACTATATAATAAACTAAGGTTGCCAAATCTTTACCTAACTTATTTGCTTGAACTACTGGATATAAGAAATTCCAATTGTTGCGTGGTTCTTTTTTTGTTAGTGCAGTCTTAACATCACAATAAACTATTTGATCATTTCTTTCTAATTTCAAATCCCATTTATCATAAAAATACTCAACTACTAAATCGTGATTTTTTTCAGTATGGATATTATTATCAACTATTTCAATAATTGAAGGTATATCAAATTGCTTTTCCCAACTTGATACTTTAATATCTGGAAACTTTCTTTCTAACGCTTTTGAAAAAGCATACTCCGTTAAGTAACCAATTATTGAGTCGTGCTTTACAATAGTAAATTTATCCCAGTTTTTACCTGCTTCGCTCAAGTATTTCTTGCATCTTTCTCTGAAATTAGAAAAGTTTTCAGCCTTCTTATATAGAGCATCGTCTAATTTAAAATCAATTATTACCATAAAAACGAGTTGTATTTAGTTTATCATAAGAATTAATTTCGTATTCTGAATTTTCCATCTCAGAAAAAGGCACATACAATGTGTTTTTATCTAATATCGTTTTTAAAATTTCCTTTTTTTCTTCAACTGATTTGTTAATAAATTCATCGTCTGAAACATTTTTAAATTCCACTTTATATGAAATGTAGAGAGAGTTTTTTAAATCATCCCAGATACTATCAAATTCGTTTGATTTTGCTTCATTTATTTTTGTCAAAATTGCTTGTGTTTGTTCAGCTAATTCACAATAAATGAAACTTCCGCCACCTTTCCAATTATAATTTTTGGAAACACCACCTTGTTCTCCAATAATCACTTTTTTCATTCTTTCTATCGTAACATTCGATATATAATCCATCTGCTCAATTCCAATATACCTGCGTCCCATTTTGTGAGCTACAGCTGTTGTTGTACCACTACCTAAATGAAAATCTAAAACAATATCACCTTCAATTGTAGCCATATTAATAATATAAGCTATTAATGATTCAGGCTTTGGAAAGTTAAATAACTTTTCACCAAATAAAGCCTCTATTTCTTTAGCTGCATCTTCATTTGTGCCAACATTACATTCTTTTTTAGAAATTAAATTAGAGGGTTTCTTAACCCTTTCTCCCTCTCTCATATACCTAATTGCAAACTTTTCAGATTTTATTATAAAAGTTGTTCCTTCATTAATTTCATTATTTAAAGTATTTTGTTTCCATTTAAATTCTCCTTGAATAACTAATTGATTTTCATTATATCCATTTTTAACTATTAAATCTTCAATTAATTCAACTCTATCAAGTTGTTTTGATTTATATGTTCCATCTTCAATATTAAACTTGACAGAACCTTTAGGAAAGGTTAAAATATCATTTTTATTACCAGAATTTAATAACGGCATATCTCCACCTTCTACAATTCCTCCGTTTAGTCCTTCAAAAGAATTTTTTCTAAAGCACAAAATATATTCAAGTTTCTTTCTAATATTTTTTGACAAACTTGGAGGCGTAGAAGTTTTCATCCACATAAAATTTGCTATAAAATTTTCACGTTTAAATATATCATTTAATAAGACTTTTAAATATTCTTGTTCATGGTCATCACATTGAACAAAAATTACTCCGTTATCAGATAATAATTCCTTAGCTACTTCCAGTCTATTTTTCATAAAAGTAAGCCAAGTAGAATGATTAAAACTATCGTTATACTGAAAACTATCGTTTCCCGTATTATACGGTGGGTCTATATAGATTAACTTAACCTTGCCTTTGTACACCTTTTTAAGCGAGTGTAAGGCAATTAAATTATTTCCTTTGATAATTAGGTTATCGTCTAAAGAAATACTTTTAACCTCGTGTTCTCCATCTTTGTCGTAGCGTTTCCAGTTGGTTAATACTTTGGGTTCAAACAGGCGGTCTATCTCATCGGGAGCGAGGGTTTCATTCCAGAATATCTCTTGTCGCTTTTGGTCGTCTTTAGTCTGTCCGCCCTCTAATACACAATCTTTGTATGGGAAGTCTAACACTACTTCGTTGGCTTCGGTTAAATACTCGCCATTAGCGGTTAAGCCTATCTTGTTTTTAAATGCGGTATAACTATCTGGTAAAAACTGTTTGTTACTCACAAACTTTTGAAACTTCACTTTATCAAAAACCGCCACGCCATTCACGTCTGTAAAAAAATACTTCTTAGCTGTTTCATCAGATAGTAATATTGAAAGTAATTCTGGGTCTAATTTTAAACCTGCCTCAACTACTACATTTTTAAACAACTTACCATCTTTACAGAACTTTTCGTTTTGTTCCAGAACCGTTTTTATGTGATTGTATATTTTCATAAATATTTAAAGTATTATTAAGCTATAAACTTAAGTAAACTTTTTAAGGATAAGTAATTATTTAAAAAGTTTAATATTGGAAAAATTCCATATTTTTGGAAAATGTCCAAAAGGTTATTTTTCATTAATGACAATCCTTCAGAAATACAAACTCTATTTAGAGTTATTTCTCGTAGTAGAATACTAAGGGAGTGCGAAAACAAAGGACTTCCAGAACCTACCAACCTCAACAAATTTTGCATCATAGTTACTAAAGGTAGATTAGAACTTTGTTACCACTATTACAAAAGACCCACTGCTATAATGAATTTAGATATTTCAGAGTTACCGCATAGAGGATGGAGATTGTATATTTCAAAAACTTAATCTTCCCAACCGCAAAGCGTTCTACCTATTTTTTTAGCTTCTTCTAAGGTTACTTCATAAATTTCAGTAGAACAATACTGCAACCCTCTACAATCTTCTTTTAAATGAAATCTTTTGCTTTGTGAACCTTTGCAGATAAATACATTTTGCTGAGGTGTGATAAATGAAATTGAAGTAATTAAAACAAGAACCCCCACTAAATAAGTGTAATTTTTTTTCATATTTTTAGTGTAAATAACAGGGGAGTTAATCCAAAGGTAAAAAAATATGTGTTACGAAACAGCTTTAACTAAGAAACCGAAACAAATTGAAAAACAATTCAGCGTTAATTTTGCCATAGAGCGTGAATTTGAGCCTTATTATCATCGTACAGGGTTTACCCATCCAAACCTTCAAATAATCAAAATAGACGAGCCTAACAAGGTTTATCCAGCAACTTGGGGATTAATACCCGAATGGGGATTAAACAACATTGAAGGCTTCAGAAAAAAATACAATACACTTAATGCAAAAATGGAAACATTGTTAACCTCTGGAACGTATAAACATAGTGCAAGAGAAAACCGATGTTTAATTATTGCAGATGGTTTTTTTGAACCACATAAAGAAGGCAAAGTTTCAATCCCTAATTTCTGTTATATCCCTTCTAAAAGTTATGAAGATGGAAGGGATTTATTTGCTTTTGCAGGGGTTTATTCTGAGTTGGATTCTGATTTGTTTACCTGTTCAATTATAACTACTGAAGCAAATGATTTTTTTGCTGAGGTACACAATGTAAAAAAGCGTATGCCTTTGGTATTAGATGAGCATTATTTTGATGATTGGTTTGATGATTTAAATGATAGCCAGATTAATGAAATAATGGCGACAGGCTTTATAAATAAAGAATTTAAGGCACACCCTGTAAGCAGAGATTTATACAAAAGAGGTATTAACACAAATAATGAAAGTATTATTAAGCCAATAGAAAATAATAGTTTGTTTTAAAAAGTTTCTTTATCCATACAAGTCTTTAAAATATATTCTAAGTATGAATCAATTTCATATTCAGTAAATTTTTTTTCTGTTTCATTGTTTATCCAATCCATTTGCTGAGGTTGGTAAGTCCAACTTTCATAATTAGAAACATATTTAAATGATATATTTTCGTTTTCAACTTCTGGTAGTTTAAAACCAATACTTCCATAAAGTCTATGGTTATTCATTGCATTATAAATATTGTGCAAAGCTCTTGCATAAACCTTTAAACCTACCATATCTCCCCTATTACGTTTTCTCTTATGTGTTGGGTCTGGGTCACTTAAAATTTTAGCACCATATTTTATAACCTCAACCAAACCTTTTTCAACATCTTCAATCTTAATTAAATGCTGAGCATTATTTCCTGCATTAAATGAAGTTTTATTACATTCCTTAATCCATTCTTGTTTTAAATATAGTGCAGTTTCTCTATTTGGAGTAATAATGTGGTAGTGCGGATTATAAGTTCGTTTAGTAGCATTAAAATTACATTCTAAGGACTTTATAAAAATAACTTTCATTCCCTTTCCTCTTTGATGTCTTTTATTACATCTATCTCGAATTTTACTAAAGTTATTTATTACTTCATTGATTTTATTATGTAAATCTTCTGCCTTTATGGCTTTTATTGTTAAAGTTAGAAGGTGTGGTTCTTCCCAATTTATGATTATTGGATAATACCGATTAAGTATGAAAGCCTTTCTAATTCCACAACAAGTAGCACACCATCTATTTTTACAATAATCTGTATAATACCTCCCATTATGACTAATTAGTTTATTTTGACAATGAAATGTATTCCAATATTTTTTTGCTCTTTCAAACTCTCCCTTTTCATTTGCTATATCTACCATAGCCAATACCAATGCATTTGTAATGGCTTTTTTATTAGCCCTTTTCAGTATGGAAGGATTGTTTTCCATTGGTGTACCATTACCAAATACTACCTCATTATTGATTAAACCATCAAAACTTATTGTCCTGTTTTGTGCTAATGTAT
>JAGQLJ010000027.1 GCA_020429495.1 Candidatus Dojkabacteria bacterium | reverse complement strand
CAGAAATTTGAGCGGCTGTCTTATTATTAATATTTACATTTTTTGGCATAACCCCATTGAAATCATCAATCGTAAGATTAGCCTCTTTATCAAAATCATTAGGGGTTAATACCATTTTGTACCTTAACTAGTTGCTGTTTTATATAAATCTGTTGCTGATGAAACTAAATTACCAAATGCTTGCCAAGCATACATACTTGACTGAGCATCAGCAGCCCTCTGATTTGCTGCACTTATACCATTTACTGCCAAGGCTTCACTAGTTTGAGTTGCAATAGATTGATCAACATTTGATCTCAAAGCAAAACTAGCGCCCAATTCTCCAGAGGAACCTGAACCACCACTTGTCATTGATCCACTTATTAATCTTGCTCTACGAATACGTTCTTCTCTGGCAAGTCTTCTACGAGAAAGTGTATCTCTAATATCTTGACTTGCAGTTGAAATAGCAGTAGCTTCTCTTTGTGCCCTAGCCTGCCTTCTACTGGCAGAAATTTGAGCAGCAGTAGAAACTACTGAGACCAAAAGACCTAAAATACCCATTTTATATCTCTAACCCTGTTTCCCATGCCACTACCCAATATTTATCTTCATATTGTTTTACTGGTTTAACTTCGTATAAAGGATGAATTAACTCACACATTTTGATAGTTTTTTTATCTGAAACTGATGAAAAAATAAGTTCATGGCCTTTATTTGCATATTCTTCGCATAAGACTATAAATAAATTTTTCAACTCTTTCATTACAGAGACTGTCCATTTTGACACATTTAAATGTACAAACACATAATTATCGGCTTCTTGTATTGTAACAGAATAAGATGCAGTCTCTTTCCACGTATAATTATGTTCTTCTATCATTCTTCTGATCCAGCTTGTAAGTTAAATTCCCACCCTTGAATATGTAAATATTTTTGTGGGCTGGAATAAAATTTAAATGACACTGTACTACCACTACCTCTTATTTTTGTTTTTGTAACAACATGAGGAAAACTACTTAAATTTAGTGGAATTACAATAGATGGTCTATATATATTTCCAGCAGAATATATATTACCAGAATTAGCTTTACTATCCCAATCATAAATAACTTCTAGATTACATTGACTAGAAGAATTAAGTTGTGTACCAGAAGCATTAGTTCTATAAAAATATGTTGAAAGATATGGAACTTCTTTTCTAAGTCTGTTGTCTCCAAGATTAATTGGACCAGTTTGTAATATTGCAGTATTATCTTTATTTAGGTTTGCTGCAATTGTTTGACTGTGATAATCTTCAACAGAAGTTCCATTAACCAAATCAATATTTGATCCATATCCACCAATAGCAAATTTTAATGTTGTGTTAGGTATACCATTTAATATATATCCACAATTAATAATGTATAAAGATTCTTTTGGTGTTACCCACTTATTACCTTTAACAGATGTTTTATATAATTTTTCACTATCTACACAACAAACAGGACGTACACCTGCAGAAAATGTTGGATCAGATTCGACATAATTTTCAGTAAAAATGTTATATTTGATATGATAAACTATTTCTCTCATAATTCCT
>JAGQLJ010000001.1 GCA_020429495.1 Candidatus Dojkabacteria bacterium | reverse complement strand
GTAGCTTTAGCGAAGGAGAAGACGGGAGGTGTTAACACCCCACCCCCTAGCTCACTATGTTCACTAGGGTACTCCCCTCAAGGGGAGAACTTAATATTCTGATAGCTTCAAGTATGCTAAAATTAGTACAGTTTTGTGTCACTTTATGCTTGGTTTAATAAAAATCAGGAATAAATTGATACAAAATATAAGGGATTTTGGTAAATCGTTTACTAAATTCCCCAAAATACAATAATTTTTATATATTCTGAATGATTCAGATAGGATTTCATGGTGCAGCAAAAACTGTTACCGGATCAAATTATTTTATAAAAACAGACAACGGAAATTTTATAGTTGACTGTGGTATGTTTCAGGGTCCTGACGTAGAGGGAAGAAACTTAGAACCTTTTGCATATAACCCAGCTGAAGCTGATTTTGCACTTTTAACACATGCTCATATTGACCATAGTGGAATGCTTCCCAAACTATATAAAGGAGGATTTAGAGGCAAAATTTATGCAACAAACCACACAATTCAAATTTCTAATCTACTGTTAATGGATTCAGCAAAAATCCAAGAAAATAACTTCAAAATGGGAGAACCATATGGAAAATATACAGATCAAGTTGCTCTTGTATACAATTCATACGATGCAGAAGAAACAACACACTTATTTGAGAGTGTTCACTTTGAAGATGAATTTGAACCACTTCCTGGAATAAAAGTTAAATTTATAAGAGCTGGTCATATTTTAGGCGCTGCAAGTATTGAAGTTGATATTAAAGATGGAGATGGTTCAAAAAAGATCATCTTCTCTGGTGATATTGGAAGACTACAAAGTCCTTTAATTGACACTTTTGACACAGACTATAAATCAGATCCAGATTATGTTTTAATTGAATCTCTTTATGGTGCTGAAGTTCACCCAAATAGAAATGATAATGTTGAAGATATGTTAAGAGAAATTAATGAAACGTTAGATAAAGGAGGAAATGTATTTATCCCAACATTCTCAGTGCAAAGAACACAAGAGGTTTTACACGATCTAAAAACTGCTCAAGAAGAGGGAAAGCTAGCAAAAGATCAACCTGTTTGGTTAGATAGTCCACTTGCCCAAAAGGTTTCTTATATTTACCTAACTGCATTAACAGGTAAGGATGAAAGATTATTTACTTTCGATAGTCTAAGATTTGTTAAAAAGGCAAAACAATCTTATGGATTAACAAAACAAAAAGGTCAAATAATCTTAGCTGGAAGTGGAATGGCTGATGGAGGACGAATTATGCACCACTTACAAACAGGTCTTGAAAATCCTAAAAATACTGTTTTATTTGTTGGTTATCAAGCAGAAGGTACTCTTGGACGTGAACTTAAAGACGGTGCAAAAGAAGTAATAATTGAAAAGACAAAGGTTAATGTAAAAGCAAGAATTGTTGCATACGAAGGTTTCTCTGCACACGGAGACTCACAAGATTATAAAGCTTGGATTCAAAGATTTAATACAGATAAACTTAAGAATACATTCTTAATTCATGCTGAAGAAGATAGAGCTGAAGCTTTTGATAAAGAACTTGATAAGATTGGAATTTTAAAGAGCCATATTCCTGACTGGAAAGAAGAAGTTAACTTAAGTTAAAATGTATTATTCCTTCCTTGAGTAAGGTGGGCAATGAAGTAGAATACTTTATTGGTCGGAAGGTGTTACTGTTACATCCCTCCCACTACTTCTCCCGATAAATCGGGATATGTAGTGTACTCCCCTCGAGGGGAGAATTAATTATGAAAAAAGCAACAAAACAAGACATACAAAAAATTGCTGGGTTAGCAAAGCTTAAACTATCAGAGTCAGAGCTAGATAAGTACGAAAATGAGTTTAACGATATTCTAGACTATGTTGGAAAAGTTATGGAATGCGATGTAGATGGAATTGAAGAAGAACATAATCTTGAAAACTATAAAGATGAAGTTATGCAAGATGATGAACCTGTAGATGCTGGTATCTCAAGAGATGAATACTTACAAAATGCAACAGATGGTAGATCAAAAAATGGCTATGTTGTAAGCAGCAGAGTTGTTGGAGGTGAGGAATAATAGATATTAAAAAGACAAAATGAAAACACAATATATAAAAGATTTGCAAAGAGGCCAGATTTTTGATGGTGAAACTTTTGCTATATATGAACAATCAAAAGCTGAAGATAAGAATGGAAATACTTACTATTCTTTAGTTATTGGAGATAAAACAGGAAAGCTTTCTTCTAAAATTTGGAACGATGCTCTTTCAAATGTAGATACAAAGGCAATTAAAGAAGGAAACGTTGTTTCTATTTCAGGTAAAGTTGATGAATATAAAGGAGTTCCACAGATAGTTATAATGGAATTAAGAGCAATTGATGAAACATCTTTAGAAGAATTTGTTGAATCTAGCATGTTTGATGCAGAAGATATGTATAAAGAATTATTAGAAGAGATTGAAAGTATAAGCTACGAACCACTAAGAAAAGTTGTTAATGAAATTGTTACAGATAAAGAAATTGCTCCAAATTTAAAATATTGGCCAGCAGCAACAACTGTTCACCATGATTTTAGATCAGGATTATTGCAACATATTTTAGAAATGCTTACTGTTGCTAAAGGTTTAGAGAGATTCTATCCAGATGTAGACTTTGATATTTTAACTGCAGGGATTGTTCTACACGATTTAGGTAAGATTTATGAACTTGATGGAAAGAACTTGTCTGTTCCATATACTAAAGTGGGTCAATTATTTGGACATATTTATATGGGAACAAGACTTTTTGAAGAACATGCTAAAAAAGCTAAACTTGATGAAGATGTAAAAGATCATGTTATGCACTTAATTCTGTCTCATCATGGAGTTTTGGAATATGGTTCACCTGTTGTACCTGCAACACCTGAAGCAATTCTTTTAACAAATATTGATAATGTATCTGCTAAAGCAAGAACCGCTGATAAGGCTTTGAAAGAAATTGGTGAAGATGAAGAATTTGGTAGAAGAAATTTCTTTTTGGAGAATACAAAAATTTGGAATCGAAAGAAAGTTTCTTCAGATACAGATCAAATGCAGTTAGTTTAGCTGTCTATGCTAAAGCTTCGCCGAGCTAGATGAAGATGATATTTAAAACATAAAAATATGAGATTATTTATAGGTATATTCCCTCCAAAAGAAGTTTTAGATGACCTTAGAGACGCGCTAAGACGCTTTGAAAAACACAAGCGGAACTTGAAATCCGCTCCTGTAGATCAAATGCATATTACACTAAAGTATATCGGAAGTAATGTTTCTGAATACAGTTATGATGTAATAAGAAAAAACTTAATGAATAATCAAAAGTTTTTAGATAATCCAATTGAAGTTAATTTTCAAAAGCTACAATTTGGCTTTAGATTTGATAAAGTTCCAAGAGTTTTAATGGCACAAATCGATAATTCTGATTCTCTTTTAGATGCAGTGAACTTTTATCATTCTGAAATAAAAGAATTAAAACTAAAAGATACGATTAGACAAAAAGGCAGATTCTCAGATGACTTTCATGTAACTCTAGCTAGACTAAAAGATACTGCGGCTAAGAGTACTGCAAAGAATATAAAAGATTTTACTGATAAACTTAATGGTATTGAAATAAAACCATTCAAAAAAAATGAAGCTTATTTAGTTGAATCAATAATTAGACCAGGAAAGCCAGTTGTTTATAAAAAGCTAGAGAGATTAGTAGTTTCAAAAGACCTAGTTGAGTAGATCTGTATATTCTTTAAAGTAATATCCCCAAATTAGTAGTAGCGAAATTATTTGAATAGCAATTTGAAGCAGTAGAAACACTATTGCCTCACCTCTTAGTAGCAGAGTGTTACCAATAATTTTAAGAATATTCCAAGCAAGAGAAGTTACTGTCACAATTGCTAGAGCTATTCCAACTGCAAGCAATGCTCCTTGCTCTCCTAAAAAAGTTGTACGCAATGACATATACGCAACAAGTGGGATTGCTATTGATCTTAATATTACCCAAAAAAGTGATTCTATCATTGTAAGAAGAGTAAATTAATTATCTTTTTTCTTTACATCTTTTAGTGCCTTTTTCTCAAATGAGTCTGAAGTTGTTTGACCAGTTAGGTTATACATCAACTCAGTAACGTATCTACCACTATTCATTTTTGTAACAGCTAATCCACTCAGTATTAATAATGCACCAAAGATTATATAGTGAGATGAATCACTAAATAGAGCAGTACTTGGAACAGAGCCTGTTGTACCTTTAGTTGGTACATTACAGTTGATTGGCGTATTTACCTCAAAGTTAGAGCTATTATCGGAATAAGTAACACTAGCAATATTATAAACTCCTTGTTGGTAAAAGCTTACTAATAATGACTTAGGTATAGTTACAGTATAAGTAAAGTTCTTTGTTTGTCCAGATGTATAAGTTCTATCTGTAGCAGAACCAACCCAAGTAATTATTCCACCTGCATATGAGCCATATGTAGGATTTATTCCAGTTGGAGTAATACCTGCAGAAACAATGTCTTGATCTAGAGTGTCTGTTACTTGATTAATTGTTCCATTTACAGGGCCAGTATTAGTTACTGCAATTGTATATGAAATTTGAGCATCACCATTTGATGTACAAACTTCTGCAGCTGATTTAACTAATGTAAATACAGACTCTTGAGGTGCTGTTGAGTTTACCGTTATAGATTCTTGACATGCAGCTACTGATTCTAAACTTGCTTCTGTTCCTGTTGTTAAAACTCTGACATCATAAGTTCCATCTGCAACAGCGCTACCAGCTGTGCTTGCAGCTTCCCAAACAAATTTATATGTTTTTGTTGAACCATTATCAGTTGAACTTGGTTTTGCAACAGCAGATACTAATGTTTGACCAGTATTATTTGCGTCACGGCCAACAGGTGAACCTGATGGACCAACTCTTAGTTTAATATTCGGATATGGATCACCAACTTGTGCATTACTATATTGAATAATATATTCAACAACGTTTCCAGTACCTGTTCTTATTGGATCAGGACCATTTTCAACTAAATCAATACATGCATTTGATATGTTTGTACAGCTTGTACTACAGTTTTGAGCACCAGGAGCATTATAATCACACTGTTCAGATCCATTTACAATTCCGTCCCCACAGTAGTAGCAAGATGGAGTAGAGCTTGATCCAATTCCAATACATGAACTAATTAATTCTTGAGTTGTACAATTATAATAACTTGATGAGCCAGCAGAAACTGCTTCACAAGTTTCACCCGTTTGACAAATTGCATCTCCACAATAAGGTTGACTTGTTGTAGTTGTATCACACAAACAATCAGTATCTGTTGGACATTGAGGATTTCTGCAAACTCCATTTATACATGATGTTCCATCTCCACAAGTTGTTGAACAAGATTGGCTACAAACAGGATTTGATGTTCCACCACCTCCAGGTGGGGGTGTTGTAGTTGTTGTTGTTATTGTTCCTGCACCACATGAGTCGTTACCTATGTCGTCAAAACAAGAAACCGAGTTTCCAGAAGGAACTGTTGAATCAACAGAAGTTGATGTACCTGGACAGAAACAATTTTGTCTTCCACTACAACCAACAAATGCACCTCTTGATGCTTCACCATTACTCAATCTAGTTAACCCATCACATGACATGCCTGTACTTAATGCACCATTTGAAGTTAAATCTGCGCATGCATCAGCAACAGTACATGTTTGGCCAGCCAAACTATTAGTATTACATAATTTTCCAGTACCAGGAGTTGTACAACCTGCAGTTGCACCACAATACCATTTACCACTTATACATTGTGCATTTGGATCAGAATCATCAACTATTTCTCTACATCTAAGTGAGATACAAACAAGACCTGATGCACATTGAGCATCACTTAAACAATCTCCATTTGCAGATGCTGGAGTTTCACATATTAGTGTATTTGGATTACAAATTTGACCGTTAGTACAAGGTGAGTTTGTAGCAGGATTACATGAATTAGTAGTAGTTCCTGCAATAACACACTTGTTTGTAGTTAAGTCGCAATTTCCACTTACACAAGAATCGTTTGTCGAACAAAAATCTCCATTACCACCTTGAGCAACACATATACCTGTAATTGCACAATAGTATCCTACATTACAATCTGTTCTAGTTGAACATAAATTTGTATCTCCTTGACCACCTGGATCAGTACCACCATTACCATTATCTGGTGTAGAATTGCCAGAAAGTGCACATCTACATCTTTGATCAGAACCTGTTACACCTGCTGATTGACAAACTCCTTGACTCCCATCTCTTGAGCAAGCTGCGCCTATACTTGAACCAACACAATTGCCAGCTAGTCCATCATCTGATGGAATATCACATGTTGTTCCAGCACTAGCTACACAACCGCATAATCCTGTTGATGAGTTTAGCTGACAAGAGCAAGAACCGTCTGCTGTTGCTATAACGTCACCAATTGGACGTCCACTACATGAGCCACCTCCAACTGGACAGGTTCCTCCACCAGTTCCTTGATGTGTGGAACAAGCTTCAGCTTCTCGGTCAGCACAAGTTGCTTGTGGAGTATTATTATCTTCAGGGAAAGTTGTTCCATCTGGACAAGTTATTGCAGGACAATAACCTGCTGCAACACTAGTATCACTAGGTTGCTGAAGGTCAATTGCTACATATGCAGAAATACCAGCGAGTACAATCGTTAGAAATAGAAGCAATCCAATTATTATCTTTTTTCCTGTTGTCATTGATTTTTACAGTAAAGTACCTACGTTTTTTAGTACTGTATATATCAAGATATAGGAGATTAAAAATAGTGTCAACGCAAATATTTTTACTAAAAGTCTTGCAAACTTAGTCTTCCCCTTTCTAATTCTGTTAACTGTAAATTCAACAATATTATTTTTATTTAAACCTGAAACTATTGCCAAGCATATCCACCAAATAATCATTAAAAAGAAATAATGAATATGTAAATTCATATTATTTCTTGTTGCAGTAGGTTCCACCTCAGTAATAACTATCCCCATAATTGGAATAAGCATTACATAAATACTTGCTACAAAATCTACAAGAAACCTATGTCCTCTGATATTAATATTGCAAATTCGTTTTATAGATTGATAAATACCAAAGCTAAAGATTAAGGCATATGCAACAATTCCAATTAGTCCATTTGCAGAAATAATTTGTGAAAATAAAGTTCCACCATTATAAGCAACACTTCCTGCACCAGTTCCAATTAGTAGAGTTACAAAATCAGTATTTATTTGATCAAAAGATCTTGAATAAAGTGTAGCGTAAGGCTGCCATATTGTACCTAAGCTGTCTCCACTTATTAGTTGTATTGCAAGAACAATAATAAACAAAGGCAAGGCAAAGTAAAGCGGAAAAGCTAACAGTTTTAAAGCTCTATGTATTCGTAAATTTAGAGCCACATTCTTTTTAAAAACTCCTTTCCAATTTTTAAAATAATTAGAAAAATATGCTTCTACATCTTCAAATCTAAATGAAAATACTAAATAGCTTACAACTAAAGAAATAATTAAGAGAGCTATCATAAA
>JAGQLJ010000026.1 GCA_020429495.1 Candidatus Dojkabacteria bacterium | reverse complement strand
GGCTAGCATTTGTTCAACTTTTTTTAAATGCCCTTGAATAATTTTTATTCTGTGAATTGCTCGTTTTTTTACGTCAACATTATGATTATGGTTCATTTTATATAAAATTTTTAAAATAATATTAATCCCCCTATAGGGGATATATTACACTGAGAAAAATTTAGAAGTCAAGAAAATTATAATTGATCTTTGAGAGAGAAGAGTTTTTGAACTTGGAGCTCTCGTTCTGATTCCATTTGCCTAGCATAGTTTAATCCATCTGCACTTAGCCCTTCAACTTCGCTAGAAGATTCTATTTGAATAAGAGTTGGCCAATCTTTTGTAAGTTGTTTTTCGTAAATTTGAGCAAGAGTATAAACTTCTTTATAAAATTCTTTCTCCGTATCTGTTTTTGCAAGTTCTTCAAATTCAGGAAGTGTATCTAAAAGAGTTTGATTTGTTTCTTCCAAATCTATTAATTCAGTTTGTATTTGTTCGAGCGCTGACTCTCTATTACTAGAATCTATTTGCACTGCAGCATTAAAATCATTAGTAATCTTTACATATTTTTCTTCAAATGGACTAAGGGCATTGTATACTTTATCGAATAGCTCACTTTGTGGTTCTGAAGAAACTTCTGGTTCAGTTTTTTGTTTATTAAGAAAAGCGAAAACTACTATTAGAATTACTATACCAAATAGAGCAGGTATAACTTTTATTTTGTTAGACATAGGTAAATATTATCATATTGGCTAAATGGCAACTGTAAGTTATTATTATTGTTGATGGAAACAGGAGCAATACACGAAGATAATAACTATAGCTCGATTCAAAAATACATAACCTTCGCCTCTAATTTTTTAGATAACACATTGCCCCGCATTGGACTAGGCACAATTGATGATGAAGTACGGATAACGTTGCTTCCCCAAATTGTATGTCTTTGTGCAGGTAGCTATGAAGATGGACTTCCAATTGTAAATATTCCTATAGGAAAAGATGTAAACCAAATAATAAGTCAAAATTGTTTTGACCCAACAGTATGGAAGTACATAAATATGAGTGATTGTAACCAACTTTTTGCTACCAAACTAGGAGATATCGGATTTGAAGAATCTAATATAACTTTAGTTATAAAAAGATCAACTGAGCCTCAAAATATACCTCATAAGATGTGGCTTACTTCATTTATAGATCCTATTTTATATGAGAATTACCAGCAAAGATTATTAGAAAGCAGACATAACAGAGTTATGAATACTTTATATGCTTCAATGAAAAGTATAGTAGCCAGCAATAGTGTTACTCAATTTGATCAAAGTTCACTCAAAGACAGGCAAGATATTAAAGATATTTTGCATTATCACGATCTAAATTCTGTATCCGATTTAGTTGATTTACTTAGAGAAAATAGTCGGAATGCTGGAGCAAACCAATGTTTGATAAATGCACGTAAGCTTGAAATAGCTGTAAGAAATGAGCTACCAACTTCAAATACACAAATACTGGTGGGAACCCATTTAAATTATTTTGAAGACTATGATAACCATTTTGCACTTCTTTTGAATGCATTTAATAAGTGGTACATTGCATCTCCATCACATATGCTTAATCCTAAAGATTTAAGATTTCCTGAAGATTCTCTGACAGGTGAAGTAATAAATCGATTAAAATATATTTGGATTGGCAATTCTGAAGAAGAAGTATTATCAAAATATATGGCTGTTGAAGGTGGTAGTTGGAGATATTTTTAATATTCCCTTATTACTTCACTTAAAATTTCTTCGTGCCTTTCTAGATAATCCCAATCCTCACCTTCTGAATACCAAATTACATAGTCTAGACAGATACAAAGAAAATAAAACTCTTCTAGTTTTTTTTCTTCATGTGCGAATTTATTAAATTGCCAGTAAGTATTTATTGAATCAGGATAAAAATGAGTGAGTAGTAGTCTGAATCTTGCTAAATCTAATAGTCTATCTCCAAATACTGAGTCAGTCCAATCAATAACACAAGTAATTTCTTTTGTTTGTTCATCAATAAAAATATTTCTATCATTCAAATCCATATGTAACATGGAAAAAGTCTGCGGTACTGATACAGATTTAATTCCTGATCGAACAATTTCTAAACCTTTCTTTAAAAGTTGTGTATTAACTCTTTGATTTTTTAAAACATTATTCCATTTATAATATTCCTCTGTCCCATCATAACGTCTATTAAGAAAATCTATCCAGGTTATTTTCAGCCCTTGATCAATATAGAATGGCTGACCAGGATATTTAGAAGTAACTTGATGAATTTTTTCTATTTCAACCAAAACCTCTTCTATATAAACATCGGGATTATCACAAAATTCCCAAAGTGTTCCTGTTGCTTTATCAGTAATTAAGCAAGTCTTTTCTTCTAAAACAAAATCTCCTAAAACTTTTGGAATCTTTTTATAAGCTGATTCGTTTAATATATTTATAACAGCCAAATCTTTATGTACCTCTTCACCGTATTTTAATACAATTTCAGAAGAGTCATCTAAACTGCAAATTAGAACACTACTATCTGCACCCTGAAGAGGCGACTCTATACTTTTTATACTTTTATTGAGTATTTTTTCTGTCTCTGTTATTAGTAAAGAATTTGACATGTTAGGTGATTATATCAAAACCCTAGTGTTATAATATTCATAATTTGCGGTTGTAGTTCAATTGGTAGAACGCTTCCTTGCCAAGGAAGAGGTTGCGGGTTCGAG
>JAGQLJ010000025.1 GCA_020429495.1 Candidatus Dojkabacteria bacterium | reverse complement strand
AATAACTATAATTAGTGTATTGTTAATTATTGATATATTAGTACTAAGTAATAATACTGCCGAACAAGTTATCAAATTAGTAATTTTTATATTTTTAACAATAATTTCCATTATACTTCTCAGAAGTATAATTACTGGAGTAGAGCAAAAAGAAGAATTGTTTGAACTTAATAAAGAGCTACTACAAAGCCGGGAAGAATATATATCATTAGCAGGTGAACAAAAAGATATCATTGATATAATGGGACATGAAATTAAAACCCCCTTATCTGCAATAATTCAAGAAATTAATCTTCAAAAAAATATCAGTATACCTAATCAAAAGGACATAACTAATCTCATACTCTCAAAAAATGATATGCAGAAAATACTACTACAGGTTTTTGAAAGCTTAGATACTATTGATAGAGCTGTGGACCATGCATCCTCATTAGTCAATAATATGATAGAAACTGCCAGAATAGACAAGGAAAAAGTAGTCTTGAATTTAGCTAGATTTGATATTGTTAGTCTTGTAAGAAATATATTTGATAAAATTACCAAGTTTGAAGAGTCTAAGGATGTTAGTTTTGTATGGAGGAATAATCTTGGGGATGAATTTTACATTCAAGCCCATAAAACTCGAATTAAAGAAAGTATTGAATCGCTATTAGTAAATGCACTATCATATGGGAAAAATTTAAATAATAATAAATCAATTATAAAGTTAACACTATTAAAGGACTCTAGTTATATTGATATATCTATTGAAGATAATGGTATAGGTATAGATCAAAAGAATATTCCAAAGCTAGGTGAAAAATTCATGCGAATAGATTCTAAAACTGCAAATGTATCTAGACCTGGTGGAACTGGACTTGGCCTCTTTGTAGTTAAGAACATTATGAAGTATCATAAGGGTAATTTAATTATTAAAAGCGAGGGATTAGGTAAAGGATCGACTTTTACATTAAGAATTCCATTGAAAACTAATTAGAATGAAAGACACAAACGATAGAATCTACAAAATGACATTTTCAAGTGTATATCCACTTTATGTAAAAAAAGCAGAAAGAAAGGATAGAACAAAAGATGAAGTTGATGAAGTTATAAAATGGCTAACTGGCTATACACAAAAGCAAATGGAAAAACAAATTGAAAAAGAAGTTACTTTCCAAGAATTTTTTGATGAAGCCCCAAAAATGAATGAAAATAGAAAACTAATAACTGGTGTTATTTGTGGAGTTAGAGTGGAAGAAATAAAAGAGAAACTAATGCAAGAAATTAGGTATTTAGATAAATTGATTGATGAAATTGCTAAAGGAAAAGATATGGATAAGATTTTAAGAAAATAAATTGGAAGAACCAGAAGAGTATACAACTCAGCATGTAGAAGTAGTTGATAAAACTAATCTAAGACTTACTCTTCCTTCAGAGATTACCCAGCTATTAGAAAACTTAAATACTCCAGAATTAGAAGCACAAATGCTAGGAGTTAAAGAATATTTATTAAATCACCCAGATAAATACGCTAAGTATGTGCTTTCTGCATTTGATTTTTGGAGAATTATAGATAGATTCAATCAACAATCAGAAATATCTATCAGCTACTCAGAAAACGACATATCTAGTTATATTAATATGCTAAGATTTGAATAATTATCAATATGGAATTAAAAGATAAGAAATTATTAATAACCGGAGCCTCAAGCGGAATTGGGCAGGCTATTGCAATTACACTAGCTAATGCTGGTGCATACATTGCATTTACATATAACTCAAACGAGGCTGGTGCAAAAGAAACACTAAAACAAATTGGAGAGCATGGCTTAATGTTTAAAGTTGATTTTGCAAATGAAGATGAGATTGATGCACTTTTCGAAAAGCTAAATAAGGAATGGGGTAGCTTAGATATTTTAGTAAATAATGCAGGAGTAAATAGGCCAAGAGGCTTATTTGACACAAAAGACTGGAAAGGAGTTTTTCAAATTGATTTATTCTCAGCTGTAAAAACAATAGGACTTGCAGTTGAGCTAATGGAAGATAAAGGAAAAATTTTAAATATAACTTCAATTTATGGATTTGGAAAGGCCTGCTACAAAGGCATTGCTCCTTATGGAGCTGCTAAAGCAGCACTTAATCACTATACAGAAGTTTTAGCCAAGAATTTAGCACCTGGTATTTTAGTAAATGCAGTAGCACCAGGTTATGTAAAAACTCCACTTTGGGGAGATAAATCTGAACAAGAATTTAAAGACTCAGGTGAAGAGCAATTGATTGAAAGGATGATTGAACCAAGCGAAATTGCAAACATGGCAAAAGCAATTTTAGAAAATGATGCAATGACTGGAGAGATTGTAATTGTTGATGGTGGACTTTCTCTAAAAACTATTTAAGTCTTAATAGCTCACCTTTTCTCTTCACAATATTTTTATAGTCCCACTGAATTTCTTCGCCTTTCTTTAACCATCTTTTTACATCTGCTTTGTTTATTTGATCTTCTTCAGTATAGTCAATATGAGCATCTTTAAATTTACCACTGCCTGGTTTTAAATCTTCTTCATCAAAATCCATTCCACTCCAAAACATTAATCTAACTGAATCTTTCAGTTTTGAATAACCTACAATTGGGTTTCCTTCCAAAAACCAAACTGGACCTCCGTGCCATAGTTTACTTTCGGATTTTTCTAAATTAGCGTCAATAATTTTTGCTAGAGTATTAGCAATTTTTTTATCGCTATCACCCAATTTTTCGTTATATTCCTTAATTTCTTCTTTCATTTAATTTTTATACCTTTAAAGAATAACCAGAAAATAAATATCATTTCACCAAAGGTTAAAACTTCAGCAATTGATAGTAAAGCTTCAGCACCTGGCATAATAAAATTAGTAAAAGCACTAATTAAATATCCAATTCCACCAGCATATAAGGCCCAGCCAATAAATTTAGGCATGTATTTTGATTTAATTACTAAGTAACCAATTGGTAATAACCAAATTCCCCAGAAGATTGAGGCAATTTCTACCATATGTTCGCTTAAGTTAAATGCGTACATTGCTAGCGACTGTAGTTGATCTGTACTAAATGATGATAAATAAGATTCTCCATGCACTAATTCGACAGCTCCTAATTTAAAAGCATAGCTTGCCATAGAAATAGGCACTCCAATTAAAGCTACAACAATCAGAAACTTAGCCATACCTTTATCTACTGAAGCAAAAAGCTTATATAAAAATAAAACCACAATTATTTGAAAAAGTTGTGTAATTAACCCAGCTGCGATTCCTAATCTAAACGTAGTTTCATTTTGAATAATATTATTTGCAGTTTCAGAAGCATTCTCTCCAATAATTAAAGATGGAATATAGAGTAAACTAAACATTCCAACAATCATCCATGCTGGATACATAATTCTTAAGTAATTTACAATCTGTTTGTGTGTTAATGAGTTTAGATTAAACATGCATAACTTCTAACAAGTAATTTAAAAATAAGATACAGGTTAAATGGTAACATAATAATTATTCTTAATGGGAATTTTACTTAGATAAATTATATGCAATAGCAGTAACCCATGTTTTTGGAATAAATCTCATTAAAAATACTAAAAACCTATTTCTAAAACCATGCAGTGCAATAGCTCTTCCTTTCTGCAATTGGCTATATCCATAAACTGCTACTTCTTTTGAAGTTGGCATGCTTCTACCTTTTATAAAGCTAGCATTTGTTATGTTTGCTCGCTCTTGAAAGCCTGAAGCCGTTACTCCAGGGCAGAGTACAGTTACAGTTATTCCTTTTCGTCTTAAATCTTCTCTAATTCCAAGAGAGAAAGAAAGCACAAAGGATTTAGAAGCATGATAAACAGACATAAAGGGATTTGGCATATAGCTTGCAATTGAGCCAACATTTAAAATTTTACCTTTTATATTGTTACTAACCATGTGCTTAGCAATCTCTTTAGCTAAGTGTACAACAGTTACAATATTTACATGAATCATGTTGCTTTCTTTTGTCCAGTCTGTTTCTATAATGCTTCCATAATCTCCAAACCCGGCATTATTGATTAAATCTGTAACTAAATAACCTTTCTCGTTAATATACTGCATAAGCTCATTCACAGCATTCTCTTCAGATAAATCTTTAACAAAAATATCTACTTCTATACCGTAACCTGAGGATAGATTTGAAGCAATTTCTTTTAGTTTGTCTTCACTTCTGGCAACTAGTAAAAGATTAGATTTATTTGCTGCATAAATTTCTGCAAACTCCTTACCAATACCACTTGAAGCTCCTGTTATTAAAACTACATTCATATAAATTAGGATATCATAATTGCATCTGAAAAGTTGGTACTAAAAGTATTAATAGTTATCAGTACTCAGTTCTTAACTGAAAACTGATTACTGAATACTTTTCTTGCTTGCAGCTTTAAGCATGTAGCTTTAAAATCATAGTATGAATAAGAAAAAAATTCTGATAACTGGTGGACACGCAACTCCAGCTTTTGCTGTTTTGGATGAATTATTAAATGAAGAAAATTATGAGTTTATCTGGGTAGGAGAAAAGCATAATCAAAGAGGTAACAAAAATGCTTCTGCGGAATTCTTAACTGTTACAGAAAACTATAAACTCAAATTTATTGAATTCAATTCAGGGAAATTATTAAGAGCAAAAGACCTTGCTTCTTTTATAAAATTTTTCTATGAATTATTTTTACTAATAAAAGGTTTTATTGGAGGATTCTTTGTCATTTTAAGTGTAAGACCCAAATTAATTTTAACCTTTGGTGGCTTTAATGCAGTACCAATTGCATTTTGGGGAAGAGTTTTTGGTAAGAAAGTAGTAACACATGAGCAAACAGTGGTTAGTGGTATGGCTAATAGATTAATCGCAAAATTTGCTAATAAAATTTTAGTTAGTTGGGAAGACTCACTTAAATTTTTTCCAGAAAATAAGACAATTTTAACCGGGAATCCAATTAGAAAAGATATTTTTGAAATAAAAAGCAACCTATTGCATGACTTTGACAAGTCTAAGCCCACAATCTACATAACTGGAGGTAATCAAGGTGCTCACGAAATTAATAAAAGAGTTTTTGAAATTGTTGAAAAGCTTTTAGATTCTGTAAATATTGTTCATCAAACTGGAAACTCAACAATAACTGATGATTTTCAAAAAGCAAGCAACCTAAGAGAATCCTTAAGTGAAGAAAAAAGAAATCATTATATTGTAAAAGATTACATCAGCTCTGAAGAAATTGGTGAAGTTTTAAATAAATCTGACTTACTTATTTCTAGAGCAGGAGCAAATACTGTAGCTGAAATACTTGCTTTAGGTAAGTTGGCAATACTGATCCCAATTCCTTGGGCATCAGGTGGAGAACAAGATAAAAATGCCAACTATCTTGTATCTATTGGACTAGCTAAAAAACTTATACAAAGTAACAACCTAACTTCACACGATATTGAATCTTCAATTAATCAATCAATACATTTGATAAATGAAGGTAGGGCTTTTAATGATCAAGAGTTATTTGAAGTAAAGCTTAAAGCAAAAGAAAAAATAAACCTAAATGCTTCACAGGATATAGCTAAAGTTATTAAAGACATTCTAAATTAATCTTCCTCTTTTTTATTATTCTTTAGTAAAGTTGATATTTCATTACTAAATTTTTCAGTTTCTTGAAGTTGTTCAGTTAGCCTTTGATTTTTCTTTTTTAGTTCTTCAATTTCATTCTTTACATCTGTTACCTCTTCATCAGCTTGAGAATCTTTATTAGATTGATGATATGATTCAACAAAATTGTTATATGCATCTTGAGTTAATTTTAAATCAACATTATCTGTATCTAAAACTAACTTAGCCTTATTATTAAGCGCAGATTGTAGACTTGATAAGAACTTATCAAAGAAATCAACTTGCCTAGAAATAATTCTGGATGTAATAAATGCACCAATCATTAGAATTAGTGGCACCATTCCAACTACAAGCAGTAAAATATTTTGCAATGCAGAGCCATAATCCCCAAAATTAAATTGAGAGAATACGTAGTAGTTGAATCCAGGAATTTTGAATATTGATGAAGATAAATTAGTATCTCCCTCTTCGTCAACTTGCATATAGCCTTCTTTTCGTTGTTCAATAAACTCTTGAGCTTTATTATAGTTAAGATATTGTAATCGATTAGAATTCAAAAGTTGAAAGTCTTCAATTTTTGCAATTGTACTAATAGATGGAAGCCCAACAGTTTTATATAACTGATCTTCATCATTTGTTTCAAATATTAGTCCATTACTATCTGCTAATGAAATGTCATTTATTGAAACATTATCCAAGTCAGATTGCTCAATTGTATCAAATAATAGTTCAGGTCTAAATTTGATAACAACAACTCCAATAATCGATCTATTACCATCTATTGTTTCAAAGACTGGTGCTGAGGCATAAAAACCCGGTTCATTTGTTGTTACACCTATTGCTGAACTAATTGTTATATTACCTTCAATTGCACTTTGAAAATAAGGTCTAAAGTCATAGTTATTATAAAGTATTGATGGATCTGTAGAGAATAGAGTTAAACCTTCTGTATCTAACACATATGCAAAATCATAATCATCTGAGCCTGCTAGTGCATTTCCGACAGTAATTCCTACTTGATCATAGTTTTCTATACTTGGATTTTCTAAAAAGTTCATTACCCCTTGTTCTTGAGATAAATAACTAACAGTCCTTTCAAATTTTAAGAAGTCTTGAAGAATCACTGTACCGATAGATTCAACAATAACTTTATTTTCCTGTTGAGCTGCTTGTGTTAATTGTGTACGAATGATGAAAGCGACAGATGCTATTGCAATAAACATATAAACAAGGTATGTTATAAAATTAGTTATTAGTACTTTAGATTTAATTCCCATATTTTTTTATTAGTTACGTTAAATAATAATAAATTATTGGTCACATTGTAAGTGGGATATGATAGAATCTTGTGCATAAAAAAAATACTAAAATGAAATATTTATTTGTAAAAGACTACGAATTTGAAGATTATAAAATAACAGCTAACCGAAAAAATCGGATCCATATTTTCTGGATCGAGATTATTCGAAATATGCCTATAGGTATAAAGAAAGAAGTCAAAAGTAAATTCACTAATTTACATTTGAAAGGAGTAGAAGGAAAATATAGCATTACAGGAGCTAAACCTTATCAGTTTGTAACTCAAAATGCCACAGAAGATTTAAGTGTGTATCTAGCTGGATTTGCAATATTTGTTGAATCTGATACACCAGAAATTTATAAGTGGAAAGAAGATATTCACAACATTCTTTCAGAAAAATTTGGATAATTTCTTCAAATTAAAGATTTTAATCCTAGATTCATACTAAGTTCATATGCTTAGATTAACATTTTGTTATACCTAAATTATTTTTTAAACTTCAGGTATGACAAAAACAGTAAAAGATAAAGTAGTTAAAGTAACAGTTCTATCAGCAGTAACTATTGTTACATTTGCGGGAAATGCAGCTTTAATTATTCCTAATTCAAAAGTAAATGCTCAACAAGACACATCAATCTCAACAGAGCTGGATAATACTTCCGAACTTTTTGCTGATGAAGCTATATCCATAGATTCAGACTTGGCAGAAATCTTATTTGATCAGTATTCTTCGGAAGGTATACGGCCGAAAATTGAAAGAGCATCTAAGTGGAAATTCAACTCAGATATTTTAGAGTACTTAGATATTACAGCAGTTGAAGCAGTCAATGCTAATCAACAAGGAAAAACGTTCAGAGATATTGCCTTAGACAAAGATAAATCAGTTGAAGAGCTTGCAAATATTTTCGAAGACTCTTTAAGATACAAGCTAGATAAAAAGTTAGAAGATGGAAATATATCTTATGAAAGATATATTAATATGGTAAACAATCTTCCAAGCATTAGAGAGAACTTTGTAAATGGTGTTTACTAAATAGTAACAATAAAAAAAGGAGCAAATTATTTTGCTCCTTTTAATTTTCTAAATTGTAAACTTTAAATTGACGATAGAATTAGTCCAATTATAATTCCCACTAATAACGCAACTAATGTTATAACAATATATTCCCCTGGAGTATCAATTGATTTAAGTCCATCATCTATTTTTTCAATTATTGATTCATCCCCTTCTGTTTCCTTTTTTTCTTCTTTCTTTTCTAAACTCATAGATTCTGCAGGAGCTGCCGTAACAGTTTCTGCGCCATCATCACTGGGGCTAATTGATTGAATCATAGGTGCAGGTGTTTCGCTAACTTCAGCAACCGAAGGTTCAACCTTTTCCTCTTCAGGTTTAGTTTCAGGTTCAGATTTTTCTTCAACTGGTTTAAGCGGAGTGGCCTCACTCGCTTCTGGAGCAGGTTGAGTTTCTTCCGTTGTTTTTGTTTCTAGTTCTGTTACTAATGCCATAAAAATACTTGTTTAATCTATTATTATTTTACACATTACAGATGCTAAGTCAAAGTTAAGGTTTGTCTTTATTATCTTCTTCAAATTTAAGTGTAACTGAATTTATACAAAATCTTTTTCCTGTTTTATCTCTCGGACCATCATCAATTCAATATCCCAGATGAGATCCGCAATTACCACAGACTACTTCTGTTCTATGCATGCCTAAAGAATTATCTTCCTTTAATTCAATTTTTTTATCATCCATTGCTTCATAAAAACTTGGCCATCCAGATCCTGAATCATACTTTGTATGTGAAGAAAAAAGCTTTTGACCGCAAACAGTGCATACATATACACCTGACTTTTTATTATGTAGTAAATCTCCAGTAAAAGGAGCCTCTGTTGCACCAAGAACACATACATCGTATTGTTCTTGCGTTAACTTATCTTTTAATTTATCTATATCCATCTTCATAACTTTATAATATAACTATAATAAGTTGGCTACAAGTTACAAAATATGCTTACTATTATTGCGAAATTCACATATAATTCAAATCTATCTGGTATATTCATATTATGAAAATATTAGTTGTAGAAGATGAAGACACAATTAGAGAAGTAGAAAAGGCCTATTTACAAAGGTCTGGTTATTCTGTTGACGATTCTTGTGATGGCAAAAGTGCGCTAGATCTCTTTAAAAAGAATAAATACGATTTAGTTCTACTAGACCTTAATTTGCCTGAAATGGATGGTGTAGAAGTTTGTAAAGAAATTCGTAAAGTAAGTCAAGTGCCCGTGATTATGGTAACTGCAAGAGTAGAAGAAATAGATGAAATAGTAGGGTTAGAAATTGGAGCTGATGATTATATAAAAAAGCCTTTTTCACCTAGTGTTTTGATTGCAAGAGTGCAAACTATATTAAGAAGAACTGGACATGAGACAATTGAATTTGGAGATATTTTAATAGACCCTGAGAGAATGATTATCAATAAAAAGGGAAAAGAGATTGAATTAACAACTACACAATTTAATATACTTTATACTTTAGCTAAAAGACCAGGAAAGGTTTTTACTCGATCTGAAATTTTAGACTATGCATACGATGAAACACTACCTAATGATGTTTTAGACAGAACTGTTGATGCACATGTTAAAAGCATAAGAAAAGCAATAGAATCAAATCCTAAAAAACCTAGATATTTGTTAACTGTAATTGGTAAAGGATACAAATTTAATGATGAACTTAAATAATATAAAAATAGGTAAATTTCTTACCTATATAAAAAATCAAGTAGTTGCATTTTTTAGAAAAACAAGTGTAAAAATTGCCTTGGTTATTTCGTTTACAATGTTAACTTTACTTTCTTTGCTTAATATTGCTGTGATAGAAAAAAGCAAAGATACTTTTGTTAATATTGTAAATACAATAACAATTGGCCCTATTAGTAGAAGGGTTGGTATGCATGGGGAGGAAGTTAATCAATACAATATTCTAAGATTCTATCAAGATGGTTCTGAAAGGCCAAAGCCTCTTCAAGAAGAATTTGTTGAAAGTTTTCAATCTTCTTTAGTTGGTATTGGAATCATAACCATATTTGTTTCTTTCTTTATTGGATTTTTAGCTTCACAGTTTTTTGTTAGACCACTCAAAGTTCTAAGTTCAGGTATGCGTAAGCTAAAAGACAATGACTATAGATTAAAGCTAAAAAATACTGGTGCAGAAGAATTTGACGAAGTAATTTGTGAATTTAATCATCTAACAAGCGAACTTGAACGAATTGAAAAGATAAGAAAAGATCTGATTTCAGATACATCTCATGAACTAAAAACTCCAATTACTAGTCTAATTGGTCAGCTTCAAGGTATAAAAGATGGTGTTCTAACAATCGATGATGAAAGAACTGACTTACTTATTAGTCAAGTAGAAAGACTTTCTGATATTGTAGAACGGCTTCAAGAATTCTCAAGATTACAAAGCAAACAGTTGCGGCTAAAAAAGGTTGATATTAATCTAAAAGATGAGATTAAAAGATTAGTAAAACAATTTAAACCTGAACTAGATAAATCTGGAATAAAAGTTAATATAAATATTGAAGATGACTTTCAGCTTAAAGCAGATAAAGACATGTTAATGCAGGTGTTTTCAAACTTACTTTCAAACGCAATTAAATATTCAAAAGCAAGCAATATTAAAATTTGTCTAAGAAAAAATAAGATTAGTTTTGAAGATAACGGCGTTGGTATTGATGATCAACATAAGAAATATATATTTGAAAGATTTTATAGAGTAGAGAAGTCTAGAAATAGAAAAACAGGTGGATTAGGGCTAGGTTTAGCTATTGTTAAAGAGATAGTAACAACTCATGGTTGGAAAATAGTAGTAAAAGATACACCAAATGGTGGAACTACTTTTGAAATAATAACCTAAAAGCTTAAGCATTAATAACACGCTTTTCCTTGCTACTTTGTTTTATTGGAAGTTCAATATAGAAAGTTGTACCCTGATTTTCGCTAGATTCAAACCAAATTCTACCTCCATGTCCTTCGACAATTGCTTTTACTATATATAGTCCAAGCCCTGTTCCATCTGTCTCAGTTTTAAGCACATTATCTGCTCTAAAAAACTTCTCAAAAATTCTTTCACTTTGCTTTTTAGGAATACCAATACCATGGTCTTTTACAGAGAGAACAAATTTATTATCTTTTGAATTTTCTTCAATATTAATCTCAACTTTTTCTTTTAATGGTGAGTATTTTATTGCATTATCAATCAAATTCTTAACAACCTGAGTCATTTTCTCAACATCCATATCTACACTAAGAGACTTAGAGCTACTTTTACTTAATTCAATCTTAATTTCTTTCTGCTTTGCCAAAAGCTTACTATTTTTGATCACATTATTAACTATTGTTACTATGTCTCCATTTGATATTTCAATTTCATATTTTTTACCTGTTTCTATCTTTGATACATTAAGAAGATCATTTATCAGTGCTAGCATTCTTTCATTACTTTCATACATTTCTGTTATATATTCTTTTTGTTTTTTTGTTAATTTACCAGCTTTACCTTCTAAAATAAGCTCAGCATACCATTTTACTCCAGTTGCTGGAGTTCTTAATTGATGTGAAGCTACTGAAACAAATTCAGATTTTAGCTTATCTACCTCTTTGGCTTTAGTTATATCTCTTTCTATTCCAACAAAAAATTTAATATTTCCTGCCTCATCTAAAATAGGAAAAGCCTGCACTTCAGCAGTATACAGTTCACCATCTTTTCTTCTATTTGTAACCTCACCTTTGAACATTTTCTTCTCTATTTTTATTGTGTCCCAGAATTTCTTATAAAAATCTGGCGGCATTTGACCTCCCCATAGTCGTGGAGTTTTACCAATAATTTCATCTCTATCAAATCCTGTAGTTGTAGTAACTGCTTTGTTAGCATAAAGTATTGTTCCATCTATATCTGTAAAAACAATATGATCACTAGCATTTTCAACAGTTTCTTCAAATTTTTTAAGATCAGCTGCTTGCTCATCACTTTTCTGCTTTTCTTTATTTACATCTTCAAGAAGATTAAGCATAGCAGTTTTTGTATCGTTTAATAAATCATTTTGTGTTATTAGCTTTTCTAATGAATCTTCCAGTTCTTTTTCTGTACTCTTTTTTTGTGCAATTTCAGCATCAAATTTTTGTTTAGCAACATCTAGGGATTTTTGCTGCACAGCAATTGCATTAAAACTATTTTCTTGAAGAATTTTATATAGATATACAATTAAAGTAACAACAGAAATACTCAAAAAGAATGTTCTTAGTT
>JAGQLJ010000024.1 GCA_020429495.1 Candidatus Dojkabacteria bacterium | reverse complement strand
TTTGCTAATATCGCCATATAATAATACTAGAAAGATGATTAAGAATTTAAAAAAGATATTAAATGATAATAAATTATTTTTTCTTGTATTATTTATTCTGCTGTTAATTAAGTATCTATTAATTACAAGGTTAGATAATTCTCATTTCATTAACTCTTATAATTTCTTTACAGATGATGGATATGATTGGATTGCAACTGGAATAAGGCTTGGTAGCGAGAATATAACCTATAGAAACCCTGGGCTTCCTGCAATAATCTGGTTGCTATCAAAACTCAATCTATTATTTTTAATACCTTTAATTAACCAAATAGCTTTTCTAGTTTTACTATTTTTCTTATATAAATCTATAAAATATTTAACTAAGAATAATAATCTTGCAAAGTTAATAATTTTATTTATATTTTTCAATTCTTTTATTCAATTATTTGCAAACTATGTTTTGGCCGATATTTATGCAATTGCTGCAATAACTGCTGCATTGTATTTTATTCTGAAAGACAAACTATACTTTGCTGCTTTTGCACTAGGTGTATCAATGCTTTTTCAGAATTTTGGATACTTTTTATTTATAGCGTTTGGAATTTACGTATTGTTTAATGAGTTTAACTCAGTTGAATATAAGAAGCTGTCAATTAACAAGATAATCCATAAATTAGTTATACCAATTAAAATTGGGATGATTGGTCTTTTTCTACCAATGCTATGGCACTTATTCAAATTGATAAAGTTTGGTGATCCTTTATATACAAAGATCATACAGTTTCAGCTTGTTCAGCCTCATCTTGATTCACTATGGTTTTACTCGGTAGGATCTTTATCTGTATTTGGCTTGTGTTTCTTCTTTGGGTTATTTGCAATAATACTTTTAAAGAAAAGAGTAGATTTGCATAAATTCGGGTTTATCCTATCTTCAATATTCATAACGATAGTATTTTGGATAATACTTTATAACTGGAATGATAGAAGATTTTTACTCTATCTTTTTCCATATGTTTTTATTGGGCTTGCATTTATACTAAACAAAATTAAAAAAGAAATTTTAATTATTCCAATTCTATTGCTAAGTATTTATCCAGCTTACTTTGCAACAAGCTCTCAATTCGACCTGCCTTTAAACCATAAGCACTCAATAATATTTGATTATGAGGTTGATCAACAATCGCAAGCAATTAAACTAGACACAGATTTTAAAGTTAGTTCATCAGATTCAAGCTTAGTCACAACAATTTTACCTTCAGCATTATTTTTTATTAAAGATATGGCCTCTTACCAAGAGATAAATAACTATACTGCTATTGAATATACTAAAATAGCTGAATCTTATAATATAGATTCAAATAGTTTTTGTTTTACTGAAGGTAGAGAATATAGTCCATATCTTCTTAATTCCTTTCTACTAATATATAAGGATAAGAGTTTTTATATTGACTTTAATGGTAACGTTTTATCAACAGATGATTGCTGAGCTTAAAAAATTGCATTTTTGATAACTGCAAGCTTTCTTTTGATTCCATAATGTCTTAGAGCAATTAGAATCCAGTTTCTTTTTTTCCACCTATCTAGCTTAATTGCTTTATTTTTGTTTGTAGATTGCATCCATTTGTGTCCAACTTGAGTTGTTCCTACATATAAAACTTTCCACCCATGCTTTTTGGCTCTAATACAAAGTTCCAAATCTTCCATATACATTCTTAATGGTCCCCAAAATGCTCCAATTTCTTTAATCATTTGAGAACTTAATAGCATACAGCATCCTGAAACAGCACTAACTTCTTTTGTATTATCGTATTGCCTATTATCTTCCTCCATAAATCCATTATCATAGGCTTGCATAAATCCATCATAAACTAGTCCAGCTGAGTTTATTTTTCCTTCATTCGAGTTATTCCAGAACTTAATTTTAGATCCAGCTACCCCAATTTTAGTATCAGTAGATACATTTTCAACCATAACTTCTATCCATTTAGGATCAACTAAAGTATCTGGATTAAAAATTGCAATATAGTCTGAATGATAAGTATCTATTGCATGCTTTATACCTATATTATGTCCACCTGTAAAATAAGTATTTTTCTTTGATTCAATTAGATCTACTTCCTTAAAATCATTTTCAATAATTTGAACTGTAGAATCAGAAGAATTATTATCAACAACAATCACTTTGTCGATATTTGTATAAGTTTGATTTTGAATAGAATTTAAACAGTCTTTTATATCATTTTCGCTATTCCATGTGACTACTACGATTGATACACTAGGTTTAGTTTTATTCATGGCTTGTATATGATTTAATTACACTATATCATGAACTATATTGACAGTTTTGTATAGTTTTTATGGATTTGAAGGAATTAATTATACCAAGTGTAAATGCTCAAGCAGTTGATGCGCTTTCACAGCCAACATTTGGACCAATTGATGTAGGCTCTAATTCTAGTCAAACTGGTAGTGTTTTAGTTAGTGCAGATAAAACGCAAGTTGAAGTGGGAGATTTGATTACGGTTACAGTCTCAGTTAATACAAATGGTACTCCAATATCAGAATATAGAATAACTGTTGATTTTGATGCAACAAAATTTACAGTAATAGATACTGATACAGAAACAGAAGGTACTCAAGTTACACTTGTAGATCCAGTTTTTACTATAGAAAATCCAGTTGAAGATAATACGGTATCTTCATTAGGTAGAATTAGAGTAATTGCTAAATCAGAAGAACAATTATCTATAAATAGGAATGTAATAGAGTTTCAACTACAAGCGCAAGCCCCTGGGTTAACTTCCTTAAGAGTAATCACAGAGGGTGATGAACCAACACAATTAGTGCGTGAGGCAGGAGTAGGATTATCTTATACAGGAAATGAAGTATCAATGACAATACAGTCAGATACAGTGGTTCCAGAACCAACAACACCTGAACCTACAACCCCTACAACACAAGAGCCAACAACTCAGTCGCCAACATATATTCCAGATACTGCAATTGAAGATTACTTGCCACAGGCAATTCCTGTATTATTTGGTGTATTTTTACTTGTTCTAGGAGTTTCACTTTTAAGAAAAAAGGAGGAAGATCAGCTAAAAAACAGGAATTAGGTATTAAATACTAACTATATAGTTGCTCAAAGCTATTCTTTTTGCTAAAATTACGAACGTAAATATTAAGTTTATCCATGCCAGACGTTAAGAGTGCAAACGAATTAAAGACCGAGAGTGTGACAGTAGAAGGAGAAGTAATAGATATATTGCCAGGCTTGGAATACATGGTTCGGATTGATTACAATGGTATACAGCATGATGTAAAATGCTATGTATCAGGTAAAATGCGAACTCACTACATTCAGTTGACAAAAGGTGATCAGGTTAGGGTTGAAATTTCTCTATACGATATTAACCAAGGGAGAATTACTTATAGACTTACAAAAAGAGCTATGAGTCAGCCTCCACGTCGACCTAAAAAATAAGTAATAATATGTATTTACGCATTTAGAAAAATTTGTTATAAATCATAGTCTTAAAATAAGTACATGAAAGCAAGAGCAAGTGTAAAAAAGAGATGTAGAGATTGCTACATCGTAAAAAGAAGAAAAAAGGTAACTTCAAACGGAAAAGTGAAGATTAAGCCTGTGTATTACGTATATTGCAAAACAAACCCTAAGCATAAACAAAAGCAAGGGTAATTAATAGCTACTGGCTACTGGCCGCTAGCTCCTAGAAAATTAAACTAGGAAAACTGAATAAATTATATTTTTTAATAAGCTAGAACTCGGAGCTCGAGGCTAGCAGCTAATAATAATGGCAAGAATTGTTGGAGTAGAAATACCAAATGAAAAAAGAATAGAAATTGCACTAACTTATATTCACGGTATAGGTTTAACAACTTCTAGAACTATTTTAGAGGCTACAAATATTAGTGCTGATAAAAGAGTAAAAGATTTAGACGATGCAGAGTTAAAAAGATTATACGAATATATAGATAAGAATGTTCCAACTGAAGGTAATGTAAAACAAAAAGTTTTCCAAAATATTAAGAGATTAAAAGATATTAGAAGTTATAGAGGGTTAAGACATAAAGCAGGACTTCCTGTAAATGGTCAAAATACAAGAGCTAACTCAAGAACAAGAAAAGGAAGATCAATTGCAGTTGGAGGTTTAAAGAAAGTAACTAAATAAATAAAAGCTAAATAATTATGGCAGCAGCAAAAGTACAAACTCAAAAAGCAAAAACTACTACAAAGAAAAAGAAAAAGAAGACAGCACCAACAAAGGTGCTAGTTAGAATTAATGCTTCTTATAATAATACATTGGTTACTGTAACTGACTATAATGGAAATACAATTTCTGCAAGCAGTTGTGGAGCAATCGGATTTAAAGGAAGTAAGAAAAGTACAGCATATGCTGCAACAAAAGCGGGAGAAGATGCAAGTG
The DNA here is from genome assembly GCA_020429495.1 of Candidatus Dojkabacteria bacterium. GTDB lineage: Bacteria > Patescibacteriota > Dojkabacteria > J137 > J137 > JAGQLF01. The sequence continues at coordinate 2,221 of JAGQLJ010000024.1, read as the reverse complement.
CTAAAGCTTTAGAGCTAGGAGCACAAGAAGCTGAAGTAATTGTAAAAGGAATCGGAATTGGAAGACAAGCTGCAGTAAAGGGAGTAAGATCAGCAGGTTTAAAAATTACTTCTTTAGCAGACTTTACACCAATACCACATGGTGGATGTAAGCCAAGAAGAGCACCAAAGAATTAATATTATTAATAGATAAATAAATGAGATACACTGGACCAAAATGGAGAATTAACAGAAGAGAGAATGCAACAGTTCTAGGTTCTTCTGAAAAGTGGAAGAAAAGACCAACACTACCTGGTCAATTTCCTGTTTTAAAGAAAAGACCTTCTGATTACGCTATTCAGTTTAGAGAGAAGCAAAAAGTAAAGAGAATTTATGGAATGACTGAAAAGCAATTTAGACGATTTTATAAGATTGCTAGTAAATCAGCTGGTAACACTAGTACAAGATTACTACAGTTATTAGAGTTAAGAGCTGATAATGTTGTTTATCAACTAGGATTAGCACAAACAAGAACACAAGCAAGACAATTTGTAACTCACGGACATATAACTTTGAATGGTAAGAAACACAATATACCATCAACAGTTTTGAAATCAGGAGATGAAATTCAACTTACAGAGAAATTTGCAAAATCACCTATTGTAGCTGAGATTTCATCACAAACTAAGACACAGAAAATTCCATCATGGTTAAAGAAAGGATCAAAAGGAGGAACTGTTGTAGCAGAACCAACAAGAGATGAGATGGACCAATCAATAAAAGAAAGGCTTATTATTGAGCTTTACTCACGTTAATTTTTATATTTATACACTGCACCTATGATTTCATTAAGAGAATTCACAATCAATAAAACAGAAGAGAAAGATAACTCTGCAGTATTTCAAATTGGACCACTTCCAACTGGATACGGTCATACTTTAGGAAATATTCTAAAGAGAGTTCTTACTTCATCTATTCCAGGAGCAGCAATTACAGCTGTAAAGATTAACGGAGTACAACACGAATATTCAACTCTTGCAGGAGTAAGTGATGATATTCTAAGTGTTCTATTATCTTTAAAGAACGTAGTATTTTTAACAAAAACTGAAGAACCAGTTACACTAACTCTAAAGTCACAAGGAGCAAAGAAAGGAGTTGTTGAAGTAAAAGCAGGAGATATTGAAAAGAGTTCAGATATTGAAGTAATAAATAAAGATTATGTTATTACAAAAATTACTGACGAGAAAACAAAGCTAGACATGGAAATTAGAGTAGAAAGAGGAGTTGGATACAGATTACCTGATGAGCATGTTAGAGCAGAAGTTGGAATGCTTCCAGTTGACGCAATTTTCTCACCAGTCAAATTAGTAAAACTAGAAATAGTACCAACTAGAGTTGGACAACAAACAGATTTAGATCAACTAAACCTTTTTGTTCATACAAATGGATCACTAACACCATCTGATGCACTAAACATTGCATCAAATATTCTTGATGAAATGGCATCAAACTTTGTTAAAGAAACAAAAGATATGATTTCTGGAAAAGTAATTACATCATTACCAACAGAATCAACAGAAGAAGAAACAACAGAAGAAGAAGATACAGAAACAGCTCCAATATTAGTAGCAGATCTAAATCTTTCAACTAGATTAACAAATGCGCTTTTAAGAGCAGGATTTGATGATTTAAGAAAACTAGAAGGATTTACAGAAGAAGAAGCTGCAAACATTAGAGGAATGGGAGAAAAATCTCTAGAAGAATTGTTTAAAGTATTAAAGAAAAACGGTATTAATCTGATATAATCGAAGGTCAAATTAAAGCATATGTACAGTAATAGAAAAAAATTCAAAATACAAGGAAAAACAGCTTCTCATAGAAAAGCTCTAGTTAGATCTCAAGTTATTGAGCTAATTAGAAATGGAAGAATCAAAACAACACCAAAGAAAGCAAAAGTGTTGAAGAAAGAATTTGATAAGCTTGTTACAACATTCAAGAAAGATACAAGAAAGAGTAACCAAACAGTAATGTCTTTCTTTGCAGAAAATAAAAGAGCATTTGATAGACTTGGACAAGTTGTAGCAGACAAACTATCAGATAGAAACTCAGGATATACAAGAGTTATCAAAACTCTGCCAAGAAAAGGAGATAATGCTGAGCAATCATTTGTAATGCTTGTTAATACAGAGGTTAAAGAAAAGAAAACTAAACTACAAAAAATGTTAGATGATAGAGAAAAAGGT
>JAGQLJ010000023.1 GCA_020429495.1 Candidatus Dojkabacteria bacterium | reverse complement strand
TTCTATTTTATATAAATCATTAATATATTTTAATCCTATATGGGCTGCACCTGCACTTTTTACGGCCTTTGTAATTTCAAAGAACTTTCTCCTGGCATGTGCCAAGCACCCTAAACCTACAATAACATTATCTTTCTTTAATTGGGTGTATCCAGAATATCCATCAGTCTGTAAATACCCTGCAAAGTCTTTCAAGAAATCTTCAGCGGCTTTTGCGCACCTGCTACTATGATATTCAAAAACTACTATAGGTTTGTTGTGCATATTAGCCATAAATACCCACATATAGTTTGTTACAGCTTCTTCAGACAATACATTTACTGTGGTTTCGTCAGCTTTAACGTAGTTACTAGATACTATTTCTTTTTTTAAAATTTCAACTAAAGGTGACAATAAATTAGCGCACTTAAATATCCAGCTAGCTACTGTAGAGCGCTGTAAGTCAATGCCAATTCTAGAAAAAATACTTTCTTGTCTATATAAAGGTAAATGGTCCACGTACTTACTAGTTATTATTTGTGCCAATAGACTGGGAGATGCAATGCTCTTAGGCAGAGGTTGTTTAGGCATTGTTGCTGTTTTTACAGTCTCACAACTTTTACAGCTATATTTGGATTTAATATGCTCAATAACATTAATTTGGGCAGGAATATATTCTAGTTGCTCGTATTTATCCTCACCAAACTTTCTTAACTCATCACCGCAAGCACATTTTTTATCTTCGTCTCTAAGGTCATAATTAATTTGCTTTCTTGGTAGAGTTTTAGGTAAACTTTTATTGCGAGTAACTTTTCTTTTATGAGATTTAACTTCTACAGAAGATTCTTCCATCTTAGGGGCCACAATTTCTTGTGGTTCATCAAAAAGCTCCAGTTGTGGCGAATTAGTTTGTTCTGATTTTTTACCAAATTTACGATGTTGGAGTAACTTAATTTGTTCTTGCAGCATCTTTATTTCATTATGATAATTTACAATGGTTTGCTTAAGAACATTTACGTCTTCTGGTAATTCTTTAATAAATTTATCTGTATTCATGACGCATATTATAACATATATTAATAAAATATATCAGGATTATCTGCTTTTTTATTAAAAAAATGTAGGCCATCAAACAATCTTAAAAGCTGATTTTTGCTTAAAGATATAACATCTGTTAGTTCTTTAGGTATTTTAAAACCATTACGGTCAAGGTTTTTTTGGAGCAAACAAAAACCATTATAGTGCCAGTATATAGCTTTAATCTTATCTTTATTTCTATTGTAAAATATAAATATATCACCACTTTGAAGGTTATGTTTATAAAAATTAGCTACTAACAGAGATAACCCGTTTATGGATTTACGCATATCCGTTGGCTCCTTGTGGAGCCATATGTTAAAATTATCAGGGAATAGCATTTTAAACCTCCTGCAACATTTTGATAAGCTCAAATAATGAATGTGCTTCGTAAGCGGCCTTATAATCCATCTTGTTTTCTAATTTGCTAAATATTATCTTGCTTCTTTTTGTAATATTAAGGAGCAAATTATGCCAAAGCAACTAAATTATAGTCAATACGATAAACAAGCATATGTAGCAGACTTTAAAAAATCTGGTTTAAGTAGAAAAAATTACTGCTCAACTCAACGAATATCAGAGGCTAGCTTAAATAGATGGTTAAAAGATTTCGAGGTTTCCAATCAATTGCCATTAATTAAAAATAAGACAACAGGTTTTTCCTCGGTAAAGATTAAAGATACAGCAATTGTAGAATCTAACATTCCTCTAAACAGTTTCAATGCCGCTGA
>JAGQLJ010000022.1 GCA_020429495.1 Candidatus Dojkabacteria bacterium | reverse complement strand
ATAGAGAATTAACTTATCCGTCTGTTGGATTCAGTAGAATTGGTATTGGTGCAGATTACGGAAGCTTAAGAAAAGGAAAAGATATTTATGCGCAAGAAGTATTTAGTGCCCAAATTGATTTTGGTGAAGAAGAACTAAGTGCACAAGAAAAGGATGCGTACTTATCAAAAGTTCTAGATACTATCGAAACTAGAGTAGAAGCAGCAAAAATAAATGATATTACCTTTGAAGGTATTGAAACAAATGGAACTTACTCAATAGCCCTATATATTCCATCTTATTATGAAGATAAAGAAGAATATGCAAAAGCTTTATTAAGACAAGGAAAGCTTTCTTTAGAATATGTGTCTGGAGATACCGATATTCCATTTGACCTGAATATTGAAAATGTTAAATCAGTGTCAATTGCACAAAACATTAAATACTCTCAAACGGTAAGTAATCCAGATGGATCATCACAAACAAGAGATAACAGTATAGCTGGTTTAAATATTAAAATGTATTTTGATAAAGATGCAAGAACAGAAGTTTTAAGGCTTCCTGGATTTGTAAATTACTTTCAGGGAGTTCTAAACGGAGAATCTTATGGTGCACATATGCTGGTAGATGGTGCATACACACACGATATTGTTAGTGACGACTCTGACTTTACATTAATTAGAGCATTACCTAGAGATGTTGCATCAGAAAAAGCAAGACAAGATATAGCTGAAGTTATTCTTACATATTTTGAACAAGACCAACCACTACAATATCAGATTAATTTAGCAAATGAATCTTCAGCATTGGCACCAAATTATAATCCTGAAGGAACAACATTTATTGCAGTTTCATTCATTATAGGTATTGCTTTGTTGGTATTAGCATTAATCAAACAAATTGGCTTGTGGAAGGCAATTGCTTTTACTGAAATGTTAGCTTTTGGAATTCTACTAACTACTGTAATTATCAAATTTGTTCAGGCACCAATTTCATCAGGATTCATTATTGGTGCAATATTAATAATTACGTTATATACAGTTGTAATTCTATGGTTACTTGATCAGGAAGATAAAAGAGATTTAAATTCAACTGCTAGCGTTTGTCTAATGTTGACAGTAACAACAGTCCTATCTTTCCTTGGACTTTATGTAACAGGAAATATTATTGGAGTATTTGGACAAACAATTGAAATAGTAACTGCAGGATTAATCGCATTATTAATAAGTATTTATATAAACTACAAATTTATAATGAATACCTTTGTATTAAATAAATTTAGCATTAGAGAATTTTTAGGAATAAGAAAATCATATGAATAAAATAATGAAATATAAACAATCTTTTTATATTATCTTTACTGTGTTTATACTTGTATTGGCAGCCCCAGTACTTTTAATAAATACATTGTTCAACTATTCTGATTATAATTCTTCTTTAATAGTTTCTTTATCTGCAACAACTGAAGAAAACTCAGTACCTGATTCTTTAATTAACGAATTTACTTCTGAATCAAACGTAACTCGAGTAGATTTTGAAAATAAAACAGTAACTTTTCAAAATACTAGTTATGAAGACGTAAGAGATTTTACAGAAAGTAAAATTGAAGATCCTGAAGCTATAAGCTACACACTATCTTGGGTAAATCCAAGTAGATCTGAAGCTGAAGTAGTAAATACAATATTTAGTTCTATTGTGATATTCAGTGTTGTTGGTTTACTAGCTTCTATTTATTTTGTTTATCAAAAATCATCTGCACAGAATGGATTATTAACAATATTAAAGATATCAGGAGTTATTTTACTTGGAGTTCTAATTGCAACAATACTTCAACTAGTTTATGTAAGTATAATTTCTAGAGTTTATCAAGTAACTGAACTTGATGTTCTAACTATTCTAATTTCTGGAATTTGGACATCAATAATTGCATCACTTTCATTTTTACAACTTAGATTTACTGCACAAAACAATTTCAAGATATTCATGGAAACATTAAAAGTAAAAATTTTAATGTTAAGAAAGTTTAAATATGGTGCAGTGGTCTTTCTTATTATTCCACTTTTCTTTGGACTTGGAAGTCAATTTGTTATTCCAGGAATCTTATTAGTTGGCGCAATGTTATCACCACTAGCTGCCTTCTTAACACTGCTAAGAGTCTACGATAGATATAACAAAAGAGATAAAAAAGGTTCAAGGACTGTAAAAGTAGAATTTTCTAATCCAAAATCTTCTAGCAAAAAAGCTGCTAAAGGTAATCAACCTTGGAAAAAAAGATTCAAAAAGAAGCATAAATAAAACTTCTTTGCTTATTCATTTATTTTTCAAATATATTTCCTATAATTACTAGTGCGCATTTGTGTGTATAATAATATATTTTAAAATCAATAACTATGAATTATGTATACAAAGTTTTCTATCCAATCTTAGCCCTTTTAGTTTTAGGTATTATTCTTTTACTAGGCTACACGTTCATATCTGATAGCGGTAATACACAAACTAATAACTCTACGACTCAAACAAATTCTACTACTAATACAGGTAACTCTAATCTTACAGCTACTTTTACAAGTAGTGATATAAGCGCTGCTAATAATATTAAGACAGATTGCTTAACTGTAGTTGATGGTAGTGTCTATAATATTCCAGAATCTTGGGCAAAAAGTCATCCTGGTGGTTATCAAGAAGTTGCAATGATGTGTGGGAAAGATGCAACAAGCCTGTTTAACTCTCAACATGGAAGAGACAATACTGCTAAGAATCAGTTGTCACAGTATTTTGTAGGAGTACTTTCTAACTAAACTGAACATAATGCTAATGAGTGATATAATTACCCCACTCATTAGCATTTTTTGTGATTATTGACTCAAATAAAAAATATAAACAGTTTGTAAATTCTAAAGCACAAGAATTAAGAAGTGCCGGTAAAATTCAAAGTAATCCTTCTACGTATTTTGGAGAAATAGGTTCAATTCCACTTGAAGATTTAAAATATTCTGATCAACTAAACATAAAGCTTGAATCAGTTAAAAATATTTTTTCAGAAATTTTAGATTCTAATTTTATAAATAACTATAAAATTATTGGATCCCCAAAACAGTATGAATATAGATTTAGAATGGACTATGTTTGTAGTTTTAATCCAATTCACAAGCCTAATAATAGATTTGGACAAAGAAAAGCAGGTAAATTTAACTGGGTTGTTGATATGGATGAATCTGTTTTATTTTCTAAAGATTGGTTTAAAAAAGTAAGAGAAGTTTATCAAAAGGCAATTGAGCTAGAAATCCCACTTTACGATTTGGTTAAACATACTGGAGAGTTAAGATATTTAGTTATAAGAGAAGATAAAGACAATGCAATGCTTTCAGTTGTAACCACTAATAAAGATAATCCAAATATTAATAAACTTTTAGAGTTTGCTTATGACTTGGGCTTTAAATCTGTAATTTTGGTTTATCAGCCTGGAATATCAGATAAAGTTGAGGGTGAAGAAGTAAAAGTACTAGGCGATGAATTTATTGAAGTAGAAATGGCAAACAAGAAATTTAGTGTGGGAAACAATACCTTCTTTCAGAATAATGTAAAAGCATTTGAAGAAATCGTTAATTTTATAAAACCTACTTTAGCTAAAAATGAAGTACTAATTGATTTGTATGCAGGAATTGGAACTTTAGGAATAATTTTTGGAGATAAGTTTAAAAAGGTGTATGGATATGAATTGATTAAAGAAAATGTAGAGTTTGCTAAAATTAATACTGACTTGAATGGAATAAATCATTATGAAATCTTTCAAAAAGATTTGAACGATAAAAATGAAATTCAAAATCTGCCACAAAATCAAACATTAATTGTTGATCCACCAAGAACAGGCCTAGAAAAAAATGGAGTCACTCATGTGCTAAGTTTTAATCCCAAACAAATTATATATATTTCGTGTAATCCAATAACTCAAGCAAAAGATATTGTTAGTTTGCAAGAATCTGGATATAAAATAGTTGAGGCAAAAGCATTTGATCTATTTCCACACACATTACATTTGGAAAATGTAGTTATTCTGGAAAAGTAGTAACCTAGTTTGATAGTCCTAATTGAAAGAAGCTTTCTCCATTTGAAAGTTTTCTGAAAGTAACACTTCCTATTTGTTTATCTGATGAAATAGCAATATTTTCCAAATGATTTAACAGATCATTTAATGGTGTTAAATCTGTCCATTCAAGTTCTATTGGTGGAGTAAACATAAGTAACTTTATCTGATATTTATTTCCTTTCTTGATAATCGAAATTCCTTTATTAGATGTATTAATGAGTGTATTAGGGTTAGAAATACCAACAACTGAAGAAAGCTTAATAAACGCATTTGTAAGTTGAGAGTTATTACACTCAAAACTTCCTACTTCTTTTGCACCGGATTCGTTACCTAATAATAATTCTAAGAGTTTCATGTTGTCAGATTATAGCAGATGACTTTCAATAATGTCACCTAATTGTTTACATTGAATCTACTACTTTAAACCTGTAAGATTAATTGAAGACTATTTATGGGCGTTTTTGATGCAAAAAAAATAAGTACACAACAACATCTCGATGTAGAAGACATCAGGGATAATCTTGTAGTGCTTAAAAACGGAAAAGTTGCGGTTATAATTGAAACTACATCATTAAATTTTGATTTATTAGATCCAAAAGAACAAGACGCAAGAATTGGATCTTTTGCAGCTTTTTTAAATTCAATAACTTTTGCAATCCAGATTGTTATAAGAACACAAAGGACAGATATTGCTAAATATTTAAAACTTTTAGATAAATATAAATCAAAAACAACATCTGATGCAATTGTAAATCAAGTTTCTATTTACCAAGAGTTTATAAATAATCTAACTCAATCTACACAAGTGTTAGACAAAAGATTTTATACAATCATTCCAACAAGTAGATTACCTATAATAACAACCGGTTGGCTAAAGCAATTATTAGGAAAGCAAAAAAGAATTGTAAATATATCTGAACTCTTAATTAAAGCAAAAGAAGAGCTTTATCCAAAAAGAGATCATATACTAAAACAATTTAGTAATTTAGGTATTGCAGCAAGGCAGCTGCAAAATGACGAGTTGATCAAACTATATTATTCAATGTATGAGCCTGACAGATCAGGAATGGAAATTTTAAATATTAGAGAAGAAGATGTCGAAAGAGGCATTATTGGTTAAGTATGGGATTATTTAGCAGAAAAAAGAAAAAGCAACCTCAGCAACAATTGCCTCAACAAATGAGAGTTGTCCCTAGAGGTGTTAATCCAAATGCAAAACCAAAGCAGCGATTGCAACAGGGTAGGGGACATGTTGGTGGTAAAGCTCCAGTGTCAGCAAAAGAGGCTGCTGCACTTTCAAAAGAACAAAAAGTTATTAGAGATTTTTCTCAAGGTTTAATTGACGTAAAAGACATTATTGCTCCATCAGCAATTGAGGTAAATTTTAGCAATATGGTTATTGGAAGTAAGTACTTTAGATCATACTTTGTTGTTGATTACCCAAGTGTTGTAAATCCAAACTGGCTAGAACCTTTAATCAATTTTGAATATCCAATTGATATTAGTACATTCTATTATCCAAAAGATACTGGAGAGATGCTAAAGCTATTAAAAAGAAGAATTGCTGAGTTTCAGGCAACAATTAATATTCAAATTAAAGGAGGACAACAAGGAGACCCAATAATCAAACAAAAGCTTGAAGATGCACTAACATTACAACAACAACTTGCAGCAGGAAATGAAAAATTTTTTCAGTATGGAATGTATTTAACAATTCATGCTGAGACATTAGATGAACTAGATCAAATTGCAAAGAATCTGGAATCAACTGCAGCAACAATTGGATTAATTATTAAAGTTGCAACTCTACAACAAGAAGAAGCGTTCCAAACAACAATTCCATATGGTTGGGATAAAATTAACATGACAAGAAATCTTGATACAACCGCTATTGCAAGCACCTTCCCATTTGTTTCAAGTGAGCTGACAATGGAGAAAGGAGTTTTATATGGAATTAACTTACATAATAATTCTTTAGTTATTTTTGATAGATTCTCTCTACCAAATGCAAATTCTGTTGTTTTAGCAACTTCAGGATCTGGTAAATCTTATTCTGTAAAATTAGAAGCTGTTAGATCTTTAATGCTTGGAGTAGATGTAATAATAATTGACCCTGAAAAGGAATTTGACAGGCTTTGCCAAGCAGTTGGAGGTGAATACATCTCTTTCTCTCAAGATGGTGCTCAAAAGCTAAATCCATTTGAACTTTCACAGCTTTACGATCAAGATGAAGATGAACTTAGATTTAAGATTAGATCTGTTTCTGGTTTAATAAGAATTATGCTTGGTGGTACACTTACAGGAGAAGAAGCTGCTATTTTAGATAGAGCTATAATTCTGACTTATTCTGAAAAAGGTATTACACCTGACAAGTCTACTCATTCCAAAGAACCTCCTTTGATGGAAGATTTGTATAAAATTTTGAATTCAATGGCAGAAGAAGAAGCTCATTCAATGGCAAGAAGATTAGAGCGATATATCAAAGGTTCAGCATCAGGTGTGTTTGATCAAAGGTCTACAATTGATATTCATAATACATTTACTGTATTTAGCATTAGAGATTTGACTCCAGATTTACGACCAATGGCAATGTATTCAATGCTTGATTTTATTTGGACAAAAATTAAAAAAGATAAAAGAAAAAGATTGCTAATTATTGATGAAGCATGGGTAATGATGCAATATGAAGATGCTGCATATTTTGTATATCAAATTGCCAAACGAGCACGAAAATATGGTCTAGGTTTAACAACAATTACGCAAGATGTTGATGACTTTTTAAGTTCTGATTTTGGTAAAGCAATTGTAAATAATGCATCAATGCAATTACTCTTAAAACAATCTCCTGCAGCAATTGATAAGCTGCAAAAAGTTTTCTATTTAACTGAGGGTGAAAAATCATTCTTACTTTCGGCTGGAATTGGTCAAGGTTTATTCTTTGCAGGTGCTAACCATGTAGCATTACAAGTTGTCGCTAGCGAAAACGAGCATAATTTGATTACCACAAATCCAGAAGATTTGGCAAAGCTTGGTGAGTTTAACGATACAGGGTTTGAATAAAATATCCCTTGATATCTTAATTACGATTCACGACTTAATAGTTGAAGAGCTAAGAGCTCTAGGCTAAATACAAGCTGAACTATTTTTGTACTTTACTATAAGATTTTTAAAATCTATATCATCAATAATTTTATCCTTGTTAGAATCCATTCCTCCACAATTTCCATATTCTATAGTATCAGTACATATTATTTTGTTATATAAATTTCCAGAAAATTTAGTAAAATCAACCAAATCTACTAAACCATTACTATTTGAATCCAGAGGTCCACAAATTCCTTTTCCACTAGATGGTATTTCAGATCCACTTCCATCTCCATTATTCGAACCTTGATTATTAGTGCAACTAGAATCAAGAGAGAAATTATTTTGTTCTGGATTAACATAGCATATAGGTTCGACAAACTTTGAACCAGTCTCATTAGATAAATCTACCCAGTCAGTAAATGGAACAAATATGTTTGAGCTCTTCTCAAAGGAATTTTCATTGTTGTAATGATAATACTGGTTATTAGAAAACTCTGCTGTTGATAAGAAATTAGATAACTGAGTTGAGTTGTAAGTAGTATCAAATAGTTTATTTGCTGAATCTTTGGCAAATATTACATTATTAATTGATTTGAAATTACTATTGTAAACAGAAACTAAAACACCTTCATTTGTTACCCAGTTTTTAGAAGTTCGGCCATTACCATCTCCTGTTAATATAATTTGAGAAGATTCATTATTATAAAGAATAGAGTTATCTATCATCAAATTGGAAGCATTCGCAAGCAATACTCCAAAACCATCATTATTTGCAATTTTTGAATTAACCATTTCAATTGGTCCGTGATTAGCTTCTATATAAGCTCCACCTCTCTCATTATTAAAACTTTGCAAGTTATTCATAACTACATTAGTACATCCTGTATCACACCATAATCCATAAGTATAGTTATCTTGTGTCAAAATATTATTAAATGTAGCATCTACAACATAAAGAACTTTTATACCTGCCTGAGACCATCCCGTAAAATCTCCTCTTTTTCCTCTCCAATTATTATTTTTTAGCTCTATATTATTATAGACAGTTTGGGTTTGCTGGCTTCCACCAATTCCATTAGATCCATTATTATTTGCTTTAATATTATTAAAAAATACATGGGATAGCGTTAGCAATCCAAGGCCAGATCCACCATTATTTTTTATATTTAAATTAACAATAGAGGCGTTATTTAAAGCTTGTACCCAAAGAGCAGATCCACCGCCATCTATAATTGAATAGGCTGAATGTTCTAAATTAAATCCATTAAAAACGAGGTTTGTTTTTCCAGACAAAGTGACAACTCTTCCTCTTGTTCCAATTTCAACAGTTGAGGTATTAATATTTACGCCAACCTGAGGATAAATATAAATCTTATCTAAACCTTCATCAACAAAAAAACTTCCAGGTACTAATTGATCGAACCTTAATTTTTGATCTAAATTATTTTCATTTATTAAAACAACTTCTCTTCTTCCCACAATATCTTCAACTTGATCTTCTACTGTATCCCATCCAGCTGGTAGCGGACTTACTCCCCAGTTATTTGTCCATGGAACTGAGTATATTCCATTTCCTACATTTGTGAAATTTGTATATACATCAGAAGCTTTGATAGTTACTCCTCCAGGGTTTTGCGCTTTAAGGACTAAAAGATTACCATGGCTGGTATCTGCATACATACTTACAGTTTCTCTATATACTCCATCAGAAACTAACACTGTTACACTTTGATCTTAACTAGTTATTAAGGCTTTTGATACACCTTTTTGTATTGTTTTAAGTGGCTGATCTGGAGTTAAACCAGAGTTATTATCATTAGCATTGGAATGAGAATTATTAACATAATAAGTTATTTGTGTTGTAGCATTTGGATCTGGTGCATTAATATCTGAAAAATTATCTGGATAAGAATTACTTACATCAGCATCTAGTACTTTTCTATTTGAATTATTTATTAAATCTAATTGTGATTCTAATGTTAAGACTAAAACCAGTCCAATAATACCTACTCTTATAAGTAAGCAGAATTTTTTACTATTTATAATCATTACAAAATGTTACAGTTTTCTAAATAATTAAGCAATTGACTATTGTAGTTCTATCTTATGAGATGAATGGTTTAAATTCATTAAGATAAAATCTATTCATCCTTTCGCGAGCTTTTGAAATACCGATTCTTTTTGTTTGAATTATTTCTTGTGACATATAATCATCATCATATATTTGTATAAATTAATTTTGAGTAAGTAAGTTTATTCCATCAGCATTCTTATCTAGACCTAAAGCTTGCATTAATTTTCCAGGACCAGAACAAAGCTCTTTTAACTTTTCTTTATTCCTATTTTTCTTCATGACTTCTATACCTTCTATTTGACATAGTGCTCGAATTAAAACACTAGTCGGAATATCAATTTCATCTGTAACAATATCCATACAATATTGCCCATGGATGCTATGTACATAGATATGACCTGCATCTAGAAAGAGTGACTTATTTCTCTCAGTTTTACCTTTAAATGAATGGGCTGCTTCATCCTTGTCTGCCTCATATGCTTCTACTTCAATTATTCTTCCTGATAGTCTTTTATTATCTTGAGTATTAATAATAATTTTTCCAAGTAACTCTTTTGCAACAGCAACTGGAGTACCATTATAAAAACGTTGGATTAATAAATTCATAGTTAATTATACATGCTAACCTCTCTTAATCCTCAAACTATTTAGCACAACTGAAACTGAGCTAAATGCCATTGCAGCGCTTGCAATAACTGGAGAGAGTAGAACTGGATACAAAATACCGGCTGCTACAGGAATTGCTATTACGTTATAGCCAAATGCCCAAAATAGATTCTGCTTAATTATTGTTAGCGTTTGTTTTGATAGTTGAACAGACTCTATTACTTTATCTAGCGTTCCTTTGACCAAAACAATATCTCCTGACTCAATTGCAACATCTGTTCCTGTTCCCATGGCAATGCCAATATCTGCAGTAGCTAAAGCTGGTGCATCGTTTATTCCATCACCAACCATTGCTATTACATTCTCATCTGTTTGTAGGTCCTTAATCTTTTGAGCTTTATCACTTGGTAAAACTTCTGCAATTACCTCATCAATTCCCAATTGTTTAGCTATATTTTCTGCAGTTTTTTGATTATCTCCAGTTAACATTACTACTTTTATTCCTAGTTTATGTAGTTCGTTTATTGCAAGTTCAGAATCTTCTTTAATTGTATCTGCAAGAGCAAACACACCAACATTTACGCCATCTATCGCAAAATATATCGTTGTGTTTCCGCGATTTATAAAATCGTCTGCTTTAGTACTTAAATTAGAATCTAATTTAATATTTTCATCATCCATAAGTCTTTTGTTTCCAAGAACTACTTTTTTATTATTAACATATCCCTCAACTCCTTTACCTTCAATATTTTTAAACTTATCAACTTTAATACCCTCAATCTCACCTAATTCAGCCAGGGCGTATTCTACAATTGCATTAGAAAGTGGATGTTCAGATAAATTTTCTATGGCATGAGCAATTGATAAAAGTTCTGATTCATTCCCAACAATTTGAGCATTCACAACTTCTGGTTTTCCATTTGTAAGTGTTCCAGTTTTATCAAAAACAATAGTATCAATTTTATGTGCAAGCTCTAGTGCTTTAGCATCTTTTATTAAAATTCCTTTTCTAGCGGCCTTTCCTGTGCCAACCATTACAGCTGTTGGAGTAGCAAGTCCAAGAGCACAAGGACACGCAATTATTAAAATGGTTATGGCAATATAAACTGCTGTTTGTAGAATATTATTTGATTCAGAAATAATCCCCAAATTTGGAGCGATAAGTAACCAGAATAATGCTGCAAAAATAGCTATTAAAATTACAACAGGTACAAATACACCTGAAATTTTATCTGCCAATTTTTGAATTGGTGCTTCCGTTCCCTGAGCTTCTTCAACCATTTTTATAATTTGAGAAAGCATTGTATCAGATCCAACTTTTAGAGCTTTAAACTTAAAAGTGCTTGTTTTATTGATGGTTGATCCAACAATTTTATCTCCTTCAACCTTTGAAACAGGTAGCGATTCACCTGTGATCATAGACTCATCTAAAGTAGAAGATCCCTCAACAATTTCACCATCAACAGGTATTTTTTCTCCAGGTCTAACCACTACAATATCACCTTGCACAACATCTGATATGCTTATCTTTACTTCTTTTCCATCTCTAATAACTGTTGCCTCTTTTGCTTGTAGCTCAAGCAATTTTTTTATTGCATCATTTGCTTGTCCCTTTGCTCTAGCTTCTAAAAGTCTACCTAGAAGTATAAAAAAGATTATAAATACAGAAGCTTCAAAGAATACATCTGAATTGTAATCTTGAAATGCGTTTGGGAAAAAAGTAACTATACTAGAAAATATCCAAGCAGTTGTTGTACCCATTGCAATTAGAGTATCCATATTTGCAGCTCTTACTTTTAACGCACTCCATGTACTTGAATAAAACTGGCTCCCGCCCCAAAATAAAACTGGTGTTGCAATTATAAATTGCAGTAAAAAGAATAAATTAATCTGATAACTCGATTCACTAAAAGATATAAATCCAAGAGGTGAGTGATTCATTTCTAGCACGCCAAATTGTATTAATACCATTCTTATCATTAACACTAAAAATGGAATAACACTTAAGCCAACAATTAACACTTTTCTTTTTAATTTTGCATATTCTTCGTGTTTAAGCATTGCAGCATGGTCATGTCCAATATGAGAATGATTATCCATTTTCTTTGCTTGATTTGGATCTGCTAAAACTGTTTTACCGTCTTCATTATCTATCAATTTATAGCTTCCTGCACTTGCAACTGCTTCTTTTATCTCATCAACACCTGTTTTATTCTCATCAAACTCTACTGTCATTTTCTCACTAGCATAATTTATGTTTACAGATTCAACTCCTTCAACTTTTCTTACTAATTTTTCAATAAGTAGTTTACAAGAAGTACAATGC
Source organism: Candidatus Dojkabacteria bacterium (assembly GCA_020429495.1). GTDB lineage: Bacteria > Patescibacteriota > Dojkabacteria > J137 > J137 > JAGQLF01. Next base: position 1,099 of record JAGQLJ010000022.1, on the reverse strand, counting down.
ATTCCAATTATTGGATAGATTTCTTTTGTCATATAACTTCGTAATTATCTAAATTATTAATAAGAGAAATTATTTTAGTTTCATCCTCATCGCTTATATTAGCTACAGTAACTTCACCTTTATTATCCTCTAGCAGATTTATAGATTCGACATTTTCTTCAAAACCATTTTCTTCAAGTTCCATTTGAATTAACATTACACACGCATTGCAATGCATGCCATTTACTTTTATTGTTTTTTTCATATTCAAAAATTTAATAATTAAACAACTTCAACAATAACTGGTGGAACCATTCCCATTGAACAAGTAACCTTATACGTTCCTTTTGCAGGTTTTCCCAAATCAATCACATTCTGCCCACGTTTTAGCTGAACAACTCCACTAATTAATCCTCTAGATGCCATATATGCTCCACAGCCAGAGATTCCTTGATTATCTACAATTAGTTGAGTTGGGACTCCAGCTTTAATCTTTGTTGTAGTTGTTGGCACATACTCAAATCCTTTTGCTATAAAGTTTAATTGTTGAATTCCGTCCCTAGTTGCTGCAACTGATTGTGTTTCTTTATTTGATTCGAATACTGTACCAATATCATTAAGGCTAAAATATCCAAGAACATTTAGCTGACCATTAATATTATAGAGCGCAAAGAATAAGATTAAAATTCCAGCAACTACGTTAAATTTAGCTGTTAGGTGTGGTTTGGAATTAAAAGCTAGTCCAGATGCGCTAATAGCAAGTAGCGGAATAAATGTTCCTAATGAAAAGAACAAAAGTATTAGTGCCCCTTTTTGTACAGAGCCAGAGGCCAAAGCTGCAGTTTGAGCAATTATAGTAAATCCACAAGGTAGAATAAATGTTGCAGCTCCAAGCCCAAATGGCATATATTTTCCTCTAAAATTATCTTCATCAGCTACATATTTACTTGCAGCTTTTGGTGCACTAAACCTTAGTTTACTTGCCCACTCAACATTTAGCATTTGCAAAGCTAATACAATCATAATTATAGAAATTACAATTGTAACTGTAGCTGTTATGTAAATAGTATTGCTATCTTCTGTTGGATCAAAATTAATTATTGTACTACCAATAAATCCT
>JAGQLJ010000021.1 GCA_020429495.1 Candidatus Dojkabacteria bacterium | reverse complement strand
CTCCTGTTATAAATGCATAAAGCATTGTAACTATAACAACTCCAATTTTTACCCAAACAAATGCATTTGCATCTTTTGTATACCTACCATACAGGAATATTATTATTAAAATGATTCCAGAAATTACTTCAAGAAAAGCTGTAAGTATATAGCCTTCAGATAGATTAGTTAATCCATAACCAAGAATCACAGACCCAGCTAAAAATGAATAGATGTTAGAAAATAGTAATCTTACACTATTATCATTTTTATAATCAATTGTGCCTTCCCCTATCAAAAAGATATAGAGATACTTTAATATGTTCATGTAAAGTTTTTACCTATAATACTTTACACAAATTCTAAAGTGATCTCTATATAAAATTAGGCTGCGTTAGCATTTAATTGTTCAAGCATTTTTCTATCAACTTGACTTGCATGAACAAAAGTTAGAGCGTAACCAGTGTTATCAGCACGTCCTGTTCGTCCAATTCTATGAATATAATCATCATAGTTTTCTGGAACATCATAGTTAATAACATGAGTTACATCTGGAATATCTAAACCTCTTGCTGCAACATCTGTGGCAACAAGAATAGAAACTTTGTTGTATTTAAATTGATCTAAACTTCTTTTTCTATGAGATTGAGATTTATCTCCGTGAAGAGTAGCTACTTTATGTCCATTTTTATATAAATCATTTGATAGCTTATCTGCAAATCTTTTAGTTCTTACAAAAATAATCGTTTTCTCAACTTCAGTTTTTGAAAGAATTTCTAACAATTTATCAACCTTTTGTTCTAAATTTTGAATTGGAACAATGTCTTGATCAACATTCTTGCTTGTATCTCTTTTCTTAACTGAGAATTTAGCAAAATCAACTGCTAAGAACTTTCTCATTAAAGTTTCAACTTGTTTTGAGCTTGTTGCTGAGAAGAATAGTGTTTGTCTATATTCTGGTAAAGACTTAATTATTTTATCAACATCATCAATAAATCCCATATCAAGCATTCTGTCTACTTCATCTAAAACTAAGGTATCAAAATCTTTTGTTTTTAAAGCTTTCTGATTAATTAAATCTAGTAATCTACCTGGTGTTCCAATCACAAAATTATGTCTTTTTTGTAAAAAGAATTTTTGATTTTTTATATCAGTTCCACCAATGCAAACGACTGAAAAAATATTTGTACCCAAAGAGAGACTTCTAAACTCCTTATTTATTTGAAGAGCAAGCTCTCTTGTTGGAGTTACAATTAGAGTTTTCTTTTCAGGATTTTTCATTGCCTTCTGAATTGCAGGAATTAAAAAAGCAGCAGTCTTACCACTACCTGTATCGGCAATACCTACAACATCTTGTCCAACAGCAATTGCAGGGATAGCTTTATCTTGAATTGGAGTAAGATTATTGAACCCTTTTTTAGCAATATTATTTTTTATTTGTTGGTCAATTGGTAAATCATCAACTGTAAACATTGGTTTATATGCCACTTCTTCTACAGATTCGATTCTTTTATTTATTAATTTTTCGATAGGAATAGTTACTCCAGATTTCTGTCTGTTTCTACCTCCACCTCTTCTACCATTTGATCTTCCTCTACCAAAACCTCTATTTGAGTTTCTGTTAGATGATCCTCTATTATTAGAGAATCTTGAAGATGAATTATTACCTCTTGATCCATTACCAGATCTACCTGAAGAAAAACCTCCTTGTCTATTTCTAGAAGAAGAATTTCCTTTATTGAATTTTCGATTTGATCTATTTTTATTATCAAATCCTTTTGTTTGTTTTTTGTTATCCATAAAACAACTTAATTAAATATATACAATATCTTTGCGTTGTCTTATATAAAGACGACACAACACGCTTTCACCACTATTTATTACGTAAACTCAGGAAATTTATAAAAAAGACTTCCGGAGCACATGCTCCGAAATTTTAAAAGTGGGCCTTAACCAAGGCTCCGGAGCAATTTATACATATATTATATCACTTTTATTCAGAAAAAACAGCATCACCACCAACTTCTGCCTGTTTCATTCTTTTATCAATCTTGTTATTTAAGTATTGAATCAGTTGATGTATTCCTTCTTTTGATTCAGGATCAAGCTCTAATCTATCAATTCCATCTTTAAATGTTAAGAGTGCTTCTTTAGCGGCAAAAAAGCTTGTATTGTAGCTAGAATCACCACTTCCAATTTGTGTAATAGCTTTCCCTACAATTGCAAGATTTTTTATTCTCTGAACTGTTTCTGAATCAGGTGTAACTGTAGTGTTGGGATCATTAGCAGTAGATTGTACTGGAGTTTGGTTTTGATCAGACATTTTTATTGAGTAAATATAGTTAATCTTACACCAACAAAGTTAAAAATCATAATGTTATAATTTAGATATGAAAAACTATTTTCAAGCATCTCCAGAAAATTCTTATCATATATCCCTTGGGGCAATAATTTTTAATAAAGATAGAACAAAGGTTCTTTGTCATTTTATAAAAGAGTATAAAGGATATAAAAATCTATATTTATTAATGAGAGAAACTATTAATCCAAATGAGACATTTGAAATAGCATTAAAAAGAGGTTGCCTAGAAGAATTTGGTGCTCAAGTAGAGATAAAGCATTTTATTGGATCAATCGTTGTGAAAGATAACTGGTTTGGTGAAATAGGAAAAGAAATTGAAGTTGAAAAAACAACACTATACTTTGAATGTGCTTTGGTTGATCAGGATGATTCAAAAAGGGTTGATGATGGAACAATTGAATCTAAAAGTGAGTTAGTTTGGATTGAACCTGAAGAGTTGATCCAAAAAATGACTGAGTTTTTTGATTCTTATGGAATTAATAACTTAAATGAAAGTGAAATTATCAAAAGAGTTCTTAATTAATAGTATTGACTAGCTGCTAGAGGCTAGCAGCTAGTAGCTTTATATTATCTCAGCATTTCCAGCATTTACGTCTGCTTCAACTTTTTTATATTTCACATTTTTCTCCACTCGACCATCAGAGTACTTTACAGTTACCCTATCATTTCTTCCATATTTCTTATTAGATTTAGCATTCTTGCTAACTTTTTCGGAAGTATTAGTTCTTAAGGTTCTTTGTTGTTTTTTAACTGCCTTATCAATATCTGAAATAACATCTGAAGCCTTATGTTGATCACCTTCAACGCCAGGTAACATTTCTCTATCGCCTGTAAGAATATCGCTAACATCATCTTCATTTGTCCGCAACATTTGTGGAGTTGCTTGTTGAACTCTTCTAACTTTTGTTACATGCATAATCTTTCTTGCTACATCTTGATTAATATTTGAAATAAATGACTCAAACATTTGGAATGCTGCATTCTTATACTCAACTAAAGGATCTCGTTGGGCGTATCCTGCAAGTGAAATGCTATCTCTTACATCTTTCATTATCTCCAGGTGATCAACCCAAGTCTTATCTAAAGATTCAAGCTGAATAGCTTTTACAACGTTATAGTATTCATCACCAAGCTCTTCAATTTTTGTTTGATAAGCTTGTTCTACTGCATTTTCTATAAGATTATACAAATTAGTTCCATCTTCACTCTTTTTTAATAATTCTTTACCTAGATTTGAAGTAGGTAAATCTAATCCTTTTTGCAATAAATTAGCTGGAATAAACCTTGTAAGTCTATCAATAAGTTTTTCTGCTGTTTCTTCTTTAAACTTAGATCCTTCTGGATAAGTAGAGTAGAGAACATCATCTACTTGATTAGATAAAATATCTTCTATCATATCTTCTAAAACTTCTTGAGATTCTTTGATTCTTTCTTCATATTTTTTAACAGAATCAGAATATTCTGGAAGATTTGTATCAATAACTCTAGCTCCATCAATAAATCTTCCAAGAGCATGTTCACTGGTTACCATTACAGAGTTTCTTCTTGAATAGAATATTTCTCTATGTTGGTTCATAACATCATCGTATTCAACAATTCTTTTTCGAGAGTCAAAGTTAACTCCTTCAACTCTTTTTTGAGCTGTTTCTATTTGATTTGCAATCATCTTCATTTCAATTGGCATATCATCAGGCACTTTTACCATATTAAATAGTCTTGTTAGTAGCTCACCTCCAAGTACTCTCATTATTTGGTCGTCAAGAGAAACATAAAACCTTGTACTTCCTGGTTCTCCCTGTCTTCCTGTTCTACCTCTAAGCTGATTATCAATTCTTCTTGAATCATGTCTTTCTGTACCAATTACATGAAGTCCTCCAAGTTCAGCTACTTCTTTGTATTTATCATCACCTCTTGATCCGCCCCCAATCACAATATCTGTTCCTCTACCAGCCATATTTGTTGCTACGGTTACAGCTCCTTTCTGACCTGCCTTCGCAACAATTCTAGATTCTTGTTCGTGGAATTTAGCATTAAGTACTTCGTGTGGAATGCCTTCTTTATCAAGTAATTTAGATACCACCTCTGATTTTTCTACAGATGTTGTACCAACAAGTACTGGTCTTCCTTGCTCGTGCATTTCTTTTATTTCTTCAACAACAGCTCTGAATTTTGCATCTGATGTTTTATAAATTCTATCTGCATAGTCTTCTCTTATTCTTGGTTTATTTGTTGGAATTACAACAGAATCTAAACCATAAATTTTAAAGAATTCTTCTGATTCAGTCATAATTGTTCCAGAACCTCCGCAAAGCACTTTATATAATCTAAAGAAATTCTGGAACGTGATTGTTGCAAATGTTTTACTTTCTTGTTTAATTTCGACTCCTTCCTTTGCTTCAATTGCCTGGTGAAGTCCTTCTGAATATCTTCTTCCTTCTAAAACACGACCTGTGAATTCATCAACAATATATACATTTCCATTCTTAATCATATATTGATCATCCTTTTGGAATAGTGATTTTGCTTTTAGAGCATTTTCAATATGATATGCAGTAGAGAAATCATCCCAAGCATTGTCAACTTCTAAGAAATCTTCAACTTTTTGCATTCCATATTCAGTTAGACTTGCACTTCTTGCTTTATAGTCAACAATATAGTCAGCCTCTTCTCCTTCTTCTAAATTTCTCACAGCTGCTGCAAATTTTGAATATTTTTCAGTGTCTGCATCTGAAGGTGTTGCTGAAATAATTAAAGGAGTTCTTGCTTCATCAATAAGAATTGAGTCTGCTTCGTCGATAATACAGAAGTATAGTTCTCGCTGCACAAGGCTTTTTAAATCCCAAGCCATGTTATCTCTTAGATAATCAAAACCAAGCTCGTTGTTTGTTGCATATGTAATATCACATAAATATGCTTCTCGTTTTGTACATTCAACCAAATTTAATCCTTGCATAGAATCGATTGCGATTCTTTGATCTTTTCTAGCTTTAACTGCTTCTTCATTCTTATACTTTGCAATTTCATCATCATTTATAAATCTATACGAATCATCTGGCGAAATTACTCCTACAGTTATTCCCAGTGTGCTAAGCATATGACCAGCATATTCTCCACCAACTTTTGTTAGGTAGTTATTTACTGTAACCAAATGTGCACCTCTTCCAACTAAGGCATACAAAGCTAAAGGAAGCATGAATGTCATTGTTTTTCCTTCTCCTGTATACTGCTCAACTAAAATCTGACCTTTGCCTAATAAAATTCCTGCTTGAAGCTGTACATCATGATAAGTAAATCCCACAGTTCTTCTGAAAGATTCATTTACCATTGCATAAACCTCTGGCATAAATTCTATTAACTTATCTTGAATTTCTTTTTCATGTGATGGGAATTTTTCTCTTCTATTTACTTTAGTTATAGATCTTTTTTTACTGTCTGGTATTGCATCTACTAATTCTTTTAGTTCATCTTTCATTTCTTGAACTCTAGCCTTAATGTCTTTTTCAGACATGTTCTTAATCTCATCTTCTAAATCTCTAATTTCTTCTAACAAGGGAAGTGTCGATTTTACACGGCTACTAGATCTATCAAATAATTTGTTAATCTTACCTAACATCTTCGAAACAAAGTTAAAAATTACGACATGCTTATTCTATCACGATTGTAAAGAATTTCGCTTGAATTTCATTGATTAAATAATAGAATTTTGATAATTTTCTTATCTTTCCTGTATCATGAAATACAGACGAATTTTATAACAATGTTCTCAATTTTTACAAAAAAGAAAAGTCGTAGCAGACAAAGAAAATCTTTTTTTCAAAGATTTCAAAGAGAAAAAAGGCCAAAAAGAAAACGAGCCAGTTCTTCCAGACGATCTGAAAAATCAAAGCGTTCAAACATTTTTAAAAGCTTTTTAGCTCTACATGGGCAACCTAATCTTGGAGTAGTCGGAATTGTAACTTTTTTCTGTGTTGCAGGGTTGATCATGATTTTTAGTGCTAGTGCTTATTATGCATACTCAGATCCAAACATAGGAGATTCTTTCTTTTATTTTAAACGACAATTAATCTGGCTAGGGCTTGGTAGTTTGTTGGGATATATATTCTTCTTAATGCCTTTAGAGTATCTAAAAAAAATAACTCCATTTATACTAGGAACTGGAGTTTTGCTACTCTTATATATTGTACCTGAAGCACTATTTGGACACACACTACCTGACGGATCTACAAGTGGACTACAAATGCCATTAGTTGAAGCTCTAAATGGAGCACCTAGATGGATTAATCTTCAGTTTTTCTATCTGCAACCATCTGAACTTGTTAAATTTGGATTCTTATTATATATAGCTTCTTGGCTTTGCAGATTAGATGCTGAAAAGAAATTTAAAGACAGGGAAACATATTTTTCTCATGTAATTTTCCCTTTTATAATTCTGATTGGAGCAATTAGTTCTCTAATTCTTATTCAAAGGGATTTTGATACAACTGTAATTCTAGTGCTTGCAACAATGGCTGTTTATTTTGTTTCTGGATCATCCAAACATCATACGCTTGGAAGTTTATCAATACTTGCATCATCAATTTTTGCAGGATCAATTGCACTAATGCTTGAAGGCTATAGAAGAGCAAGGGTAGAAACTTTTTTTCATATTTTCCAGCATGGACCCAACAGTGCTTCTGCAGTTACACAAGAAGGTGGATTTCAAGTATTTAATGGACTTGTTGGTCTTGCTTCAGGTGGATTTGCAGGAAATGGATATGGAGAATCAGTTATAAAACAAGGTTACTTACAACAGGCTGCTTATACTGACTCAATTTTTTCTGTTATTGGTGAAGAATTTGGATTTATTGGAACATTATTAGTAACTGTTGGTTTTCTGTATTTAGGTTCACTAGGTCTTGGAATAGCTAAAAGAGCAAAGACTAATTTTGGAGCTTTAGTTGCAGTTGGAATGACCTCATTACTTGTTATTCAAGGATTTTTAAATATTGCTGCGGTGGCAGTAATTATTCCTTTTGGTGGAATGCCTTTACCTTTCTTCACTTATGGAGGGAGTAGCACCATGATGTCGCTGATTGCAATTGGAGTACTTTTGAATGTTAGCAAGAAACAAAACCAAAGATAACCGGTAGCAGTGCGTGACATAAAAGTAGTGGCGGGTCTTAGACCTGCCACTACTAGATGATAATAACTGAATTTTATTCTGGAACCTTAAAGTTATAATCCAAGTTCTGAAGTTGAATATACCTTGCAACTGAACTAACTGCACTAGTTACACTTCCACCAACTAATCTCCAAGATATTGTAAGCACAGCTACAAGCGCCACAATGCAAACAATAAACACTACAATTAATAATATAAATGTATTTCGGTTTTGTTTATCCATATCTTGCTACGAGCGGCTAGCCTTTAGCTACTAGCTTAAAAATTAAATTCTTGAACTCTATCATTACCTAATTTTTTCTGTTCATCATCCCAATACTTTATGTAACTTGTTCTTATCACATATAATCTCATATCTGATAATTTATGCTCTAATTCATTATGCAACTCTTTATAGTTCCTTCCAAATTTTTTAGTATATATTTTTAAGCCATGTATTAGCTCTTTTCCTACTCCAACAATTTCTATCTTTCCTTTAGCTTGCACTGATTTTCTATCACTAAGATTGTCGGGATTAAACCAGACCACAGTAAATGCTATATTGTTATTTTCTTCAATATGTTTAGAATGATTTTCTTCTATGCTGGATAGAAAATACAGATTCAGATCATCATCAGAAGCATAGTATACATTGCAAATCCATGGATTGCCACTATCTTCAGTTGCAATGGTGACTAGTTTATTATTTTCAAGAAAAGTTTTAATTAAATCACTCATTCGTAATTGTTAACTCGTAATCGATCATAACTCTTATCTCTTAACTTTTAACTCTTGCCTTCTTCCTCTCCGTCTCCCTTTTTCTTAGTAACATAATATTCAAGATATCTCCCAAAAACTAATCTTGTTTGTGCTTCAAGTCCTGGAATTGCAGTTAAAATAAAACCTGCAATTGGTTGAACAACCCATTCTAAAACTCTTGTAATATTCTTCCACCAAGGCATGTCTTTTGGTGTAGGTCTTAAATAAAAATCAAAAATAATTGTTACTATTAAAAAGAATATTGTTATTTGTACAAATTGTCCTGTGACAATAGGAAAAAGTGCACCTGCAGTGTCTTTATTAAAATCAGGATTCAAAAAACCAGGTAAAACTCCACCTAAAAGAACTAAAAAGGCTATTGATAACCCCATAATATGGTCAAAGAGCATATGAAGAGTAATATATTTAGATCTAATTGAACTTCTAGAAAAATTCTTTAAGAAGTTTTTAATTACCCAACCATCATCAGAAATTCCCCATGCCCATCGTCTTGATTGCAAGTAATTATTTTTAATTGTTGCCCAATGACCTTCTCCTTCTGCAGCATCTGATAATGTTTTTAAAAATAGTGGCACAGCTGAAACCTTATCATTAAATTTAAATATTGCTTTAAAAAACAAATGATAATCTTCTGGAGTAACCCAAGGATCCCAAAAACCTATTTGTTCAAGCACCCAAAATGATGTTGTGTAGGTAGAGAAGGGTACTAATTTATCTGATCTAACTAAATTTGCTGTGTTAAAAATTGTATGAGAAGAATTTTTAACTCTTGCGTAAAACGGCAATCTCCAAATATTATTATAGAAGATTAGAGCAGAAGTATAATATTTGTATTCTCCAAATTCGGTAGTTATGTATTTATATGTCAAATATGCAAAATATTGTGGATCTAATTTTGAATCTGCATCACAACTTGTTACTGTGGTTTTCTTTAAGTCCCATCCCATATCTTTAACTTTTTGATAAACCTCTCGTCCAGCCCAATTCATATTTGCAGATTTCCCAACAATCTCATCTGCTTGCAATACATGGTTTGTAATCCAAATATTATTAAATACATCTTTATATTCTTCTTTTAGTTTCTCAGAAACACTAACTCCATTTGGATCTGCAGCTTCTGCTGCTAATACAATATTAATTTGTTTAGTATTAAAAGTCTGATCTTTTAAGTGATCTATAGTATCTCTCAAAATAGATTCTGGTTCCTTTACATGAGGCACAATAACTATATGTTGAAGCTCACTTGGTTTAATAATGTCTTTACCTTGTAATTCTTTTAATACTGAAATCTCTTGATGAAGAAAATTAAGTGTTTTTCTTTTTAGTCGATTAAAAAGAAATTGTTGTAATAAATTTGGAAGATAAGCATTTTCTGCCATTATTTCATCTGCTCGTCTTAAGTTTGAATACATCTGCTTTGTTTGTTGCCTATAATCTTCCCATCTAAAACTCTTTACTTCTTTTAAATCTTGCTCCAAAACTTGAAGTTCTTCATCAATATTTCCTAATCCTTTTAATAACTTAGCCCAATTGATTTGATTAGCTGTTCTTATTCTATTTAGAGCAATCATAAATTGAATTGCAGTTGCCGCAGATTTATAGACAAAATAAACGTAAATTGCTGCTAAATAAATAACAGTAACTTTTACATTTATAAAACTCATCACAAATGGAAAAAATATTAAGAAATAGCCTAATAGCGGTGATATCTTTTCTAAAAAAATATCTAGATTTGATTTATTTGGTCCCCCTTCCACCTTTAATTTGATAACATATATAAAACATAAGAAATTCTATCATTTAATGTTTCTGAAAGCATGATTAAATCTAATAATTCATACAGAGGTTATTTATTGATTATACTTATTGCATTGTTCTTTGTAGCAGCTTTAAGTGTATTTCTTTTATTAATACAAGGTAAAAAACTTACTCCAACAGGACAAATTGTAGAAACTGGAGTTGTAAGATTACTTAGTGATGTTGGTGATATAAAAGTATTTTTAAACGGAAAAGAAGTTTCTAGAAGTAATAATTTGATACAGAATGTACCAATTGGTAAAAACACTATTTTAGTTCAGAAACCTGGATATAGTGATTGGGAAAAAGTAATTAAAGTAGATAATTCCAGAGTTTTAGAAATTACTGCAAGATTATATCCAGATGAATTTAATATTGAACAAGTTTCAGGTTTAAATATTAATACTTTTGCTTACTCTCAAGATTTATCAAACATGTATTTTACCGTTACATCTGGCAATGAAGATGAAAATGGGATTTGGAGAATTAATTTATCAAACGGACTTTTTGATTTTAATAATAATGGTGCAGCCCCACAAAGAGTTTTTAGTTTTAACACAGAGCTAACTTCAATATTTAACAGCAATTTACATAATCTTAAAATTTCACCAAATGGAAATGGCGTATTATTGGCAACATCAAATAATTTGAATTATGTTTGGTTATCTAGTTCACCTGACCAATTATTAGATTTAAATGTTGATTTAGGATTTGTTCCAAATCAAATTGATTGGTTTGAAAATGATAGTGTCTTAGTATTTAATAACGATATTCTTTTTGAAAGAAAAATAAATGCAGAAGCAAACAATTTAGTAAGTTATCAACCTGGATCTAATATTGTTTATTGCACTTCTCTAGGATTTGGATATTGGATAAATGGAGCAACGCAAAATTTATATCGATATCAAAATGGTAATTCTGTTCTAGTTCCACTATTTACTGATGCAAAAGGCTTAGAGTTAATTAAAAGTATTAATTGTTTAAACAATATTAATGAAGTTGTTGTTGAAGATAACTCAGGCTTATATTTCTTAGATTTTAATTCTGATTATATTGATAAGATTGCTAAAGACGTTACAATCACAGATATTTCTGCAGATGGAAACACAATAATCTATAAAGATGTTGCTACTTGGTATTCTTATACAATCAAGGATGTGAATGGAACAAATATACCTGTAACTGAAAGCCATTTATTAGAATCAGTTCCTTTTAATAATTCTGTTTATGTAGTTGATCAAGGTAATACTCTTGCGATTTTTGATCGAAATGTAAACGACAGAAATCTTCTACTACTATCAGATATTGATGGAGAAAATGTAAACGGTGTTTTAGAAGACATAACCTTGGGTATGGGCAAAGTAGCAATGATGCAATCTGATAGAAAAAAACTATTTGTGGTTATTGATGATAAAATTGAAGATGGAAGTATTGAATCAATGCTATATGTAGTTGATTTAACTAAATAATCCTTGTTGTTGACTTGTAAAAATATTCCAATATTTCTTTACGTCTTCTTCAACAGTTCTTGGATCATCACTGCTAACAATTCCAATATTCACATTTTGCCAATCATAAATATTTTTTGCTATATCAATTACTTCATCAAATTTCAGCTTATTTACAAATTCTAGATATTCCTCCAAAGTTAATGCTCGGTTATGAGTTTCAAGCTCATCTTCTTGGTTAATAATCCAATTAATCATGTTATCAGGACTATCAAGCTGCATAAGTTGTGTATCAATAATTTTTCTTTGTTTTGCTAAAAATACAGTATCTGTAATATTTCCACTTTTCACCTGTTCAATTCCTATATATATTTCTTTTAGAACTGTTTCCAAATATTTTTTATCAAATGAAGTTTGAATAATATTCATTGCTCTTGAGTTCAGATTATATGTATATGTGCCGATACCATAAACGATACCTAATTCTTCTCTTAGTCTCTTCCACAAAATAGATTGAAAAAACTCACCTGTTGCAACAATGCTTTTAAGAAACGATTCTTTACTTCTGCTTTCTTGTGTACTTGAATAATATTCAAAACTAGGGAAATTAAGTGTCAAATAGTATTGGCTAATATCTTGCTTCTTTTTGGCATTAATTTTGAACTGAGAATATTTAGGATAGCTTTCTTTAAATTTTCGAACTGGTTTAGATTTAAAGTTTTTATGAACAATTGAATTTTCAAAATGATTTTTTAAATACTCTTTTGTTTTTTCAATATCTATATTTCCTACAATATAAATCTCGGTATTTTCTGGTACATAGTGTAAGTTATAAAAATCAATTAAATCTTGAGTTTTATAGTTTTGTAATAAATCTCTTGTCCCGATTATTTCGTAAGAGAATGGAGTAGTGCTATCTACAAATCTATTTTCTTTTACATTTCTATATATAAGGAAATCTGTTTCATCTTCCCCCCGCTTTAGCTCATCTAAAATAATTGCTCTTTCTTTTTCAATATCAGAATCTTTAAAAAGTGGATGAAAAACTATTTGTGAAAAGAAAAATAATGCTTGATCTACATATTGATTTGGAAATGTTCCATAGTATTGTGTGTGATCGCTAGATGTGTAAGCATTTGTTGAACCTGAATATTGATTTGTATAATCATCTATAGCGTCCCATGTTGGCAATTTTTCTGTACCATCGTGAACAACGTGTTCAATAAAGTGTGAAAGTCCATTTGTCATTTCATCTTCATCTAAAGACCCAGTGTTTACAATCACCTTAACTTTAACCGAGTGAATTTCTTCTCTGGGGTAGAGAACACATTTAATTCCGTTTGAAAGTTTAAACTTTTTGTAATTTGGTTCTGCCATTAAGCAGATTATACCTGAGGAGAGGGATTTGAGGAAGGTGTAGTTTTAGGAAAAGTTAGAACTACGGATTTTGTACCTTCTTCTAAATTACTTGTTAAATTAAAAGATCCCTTAATAACTTTTAAATTTCTTACTACTAACCCTAATCCTCCCTTAGAACTTTTACCAACATATGTTTTTTCTGTTGAATTATATACTTCAGTCAATGATTCTTTGCTAGGAGGTAGTTTTCTATCATCTTTAGCATCAATATAATTATCTCTTTCTTGTTCAGTTGCAAACCAGTCAACACTATTATTTCCATTTTCATCAATAGTAATTGGTGTATTGTCTGTTACGGTAAAAACTCTATTCTGCTCATTATCTACAAAATCTACTACTATTGGTGACGTTTCAAAAGATTTAATATTCTTAAAGTCTTTAGGTGGATACAAATTTTTTCTTGCCTTAGCTTCCATTGCATTCAGCAAAATAGTTCTTAAGTCTGCAAATTCATATAAAGATTTTATTTCAATATTTGACCCATCTCCACCATCTGAAAATACAACATCTTTGTACGTAAATAAATCTGGATCTTGTACTTGTGGAAAAGTATCCATTAAATCTTTAGCTGTAACTGATCTACCTTCTAAAAGATCTTGGAATGAAATAAAGAACTTACCCAATGAAGACCAATGTCTTTTGATTCTATCAGTATATATTTGAACTACATTTTTCATTCCTTCCAAGTCATCACTTCCATTACTCAATCCAAAACTTAAATATGTCATTGTATAAACTAAATCATTTACACTATGATTCACCATATCATGTGCCATTAATCCACCTAAAACTCGCAATGGACTATCATAAGGCATTCTTGGAGCATTCATTAATGATTCATTACATTTTATACTGAAATTTGTTAGTGCACGGCTTGCTTGAAATATGGTTTTTTCAATTGCTTCTAAATCTATTTGTGAAATATCAGTTGAGCTTTGTATCGATTCTAAGTCATCAAGCAATTGCCCAATAAAGAATTTGGCACTAGGTCTTTGTTGAAATGTAAAACTATCATCCTCGTTTTCAATCAGTAACTCATTATTATCTTCGATAAATTCTTGACGAATATATGCAATATCATTTACTGGTACTTTTATTACTTCATATCTAGTTGCATCTAAAGAACTGGTACCTTTAATATCCACTTCTATCCAGTTTTCTGTATCATCATATCTCTCTGACTCCATTTTTATTAATTACTGAAACATTATAAATTAATTCCATAGAATGTCCTATGAGATTAGCAATACTTTCCTTACTTTGTGAATATCTTCTAGAAATATAATCTATGGAAACTTCAAACCAACCTTTAGTTAGACCTTGCGTTTTAGCTAGTGCTAATATTCTTAAAGCACCTTGCCCATTCTGCGTAATTTCTAAAACCATACTCTTCTCAACAGCATCTTTACCTATTCTGAGCTTAATTGACCAATCTTCGATATCGTAATGTCCGAGACTTTCTATAAAGCTTAGATCAGATTCAGCAGGCAATAGCATTTGTATAAATTCTTTAAGGCCATCAATAGTAACCTCATGTGATTCTAAAGTATCTAGTTCAGCTACACCATTGCTATCCATTTTATTTCTTTAAACTAGCTTTAATAAACTCAATAAACATCGGATGTGGTTGTAGCGGGTAAGACCTATATTCTGGATGCGCCTGCGTTGCTACAAAGAACGGATGTTTATCTTTTGGTAATTCTATCATTTCTACAAAGAAATTATCGGGTGAAGTTCCACTAAAAATAAAATCTGAATCTTCAAATAAATCTCTATATTCATTATTAAATTCAAATCTATGCCTGTGTCTTTCTCCAACAGTAATTGTTTTATCTTTTGCGTTGTAGTTTAGTTCTTTCTTAGAAAAGTGCTTTGTATAAATATCAAAAGCAATTGTTCCTTCTTTTATTACACAATCAAAAGTTCCAAGTCTCATTG
>JAGQLJ010000020.1 GCA_020429495.1 Candidatus Dojkabacteria bacterium | reverse complement strand
TAAACTCATACGGAATTTGCGTTCCAGATCTAGGTGTAGACGACTCAGAACCAGCATTCAGAACAGAAAATGCACTTATTGCCGCAGCATTCTTTACTGCAGGACTAGTGTTATTTGCTAATGGTTCTGTAATGAAATCAAAGTTAAAATAAGTTTAATACTTATTAATTTCTAGCATGAAACTTTTGATTAACCTTATTCCAGGTATAGCAAGACTATTGGCAGCTATTGTACCTATTCTATTGCTATTTTTTTATACAAAGACAGCTGATTTAGAGCAGGTAGGTTTGGTTGGGTACTTCATTTCGCTAATTACTATTCTTGGAGTACTAACAGATTTTGGTTTACCAGAAGGTGTACAAAGATTTATTCCACAAACTAGCAATAAAAAAGAAACTATAGGACAAATACTATTTACAGAAATAGTAGTTATTGTTCTTGGAATGTTACTTTTTAGTGCATTAGATTTAATTCTTTCAGGTGAGCTAAGTAAAGGGTATTTTTCAATACTATTAGTAATATTTTTCTTTTCAATATCAAACGTTATTTTAGTAATTTTTAATGGTTTAAATTATAAAAATAGATTAACTGGTTACTTTTTAGCTTCTGCAATAACGTTTTTTTTAATTTCTGCAGTAACTTTTTTATTTTTTGACTTTAGCGCTGTAAATTCTTTCTTTATTGGTAGATTAATTTCTTGGATTATATTTACAGTATTGCCTTTAATTGATTTATATAGACTAGACGTACTTGGTATTGAATTTAATATTCCAAAGAAATTACTTAAATTTGCATTTAATATTTTTACCGCATCTTTTGCGTATGTATTGTTTACACAGTGGGATTCAATTGTGGTTACTCAGCTTGGATCTGCAAAGGAAAATGGAGTATACAAACCTGTGGAATTTTTAGCAAGCTTACCATTAGCACTAAGAGTGATTTTAGAAACTAAGCTTTTGCCAGAATTTAGTGAAATTGAAGGAAATGGGGATTTTGTAACTCTTAAGAATAAAACGCTGTTTTATACAAAAGTGCTATCTGCACTATCTATCATAGTAACAATAATAGCTATTCCGTTTACACATTTTGGACTAAATATTTTTTACAACACCGAAATTGCTGATGAAGGTTCTTTAATCTTTATTCTGACTCTAATTGGTACATTTTTATATATTGTGTCAATTCCGGCAACTACAGCTCTTCAGGCATTGAATAAAGAGCATAAAATAAGAAACGCAGCCACAGTACAAAGTGCAATATTTCTAATATTTGCAACAGCTCTATTTATTCCTCTAGGAACAGTATTCTTACCAATATTATTGGTAATTACTTGCGGAGGGTATTTAGCCTACACTTTTGCCTCAGTTTTAAGTATTTTTACTGAAAAGTTGAAATAAACACCAGCTATTTGTCAATTTGCTTTGCAGCTAAAGATATTCACCCTTAATTATTGTTTCCAATTATTGACATTTTAGGTGATTTTAATATATACTGTATATAGATAAAGCTATTATTTAAGTATATTAAGTACTTAAAATTAGTAAATTAGGCTCTTTAACAATATTGCAATAGATAAGTGTTTGGATAACCAAATATTCCTTCCTTGAGGAAGGTGGTTTCAACTTTGTTGAAACCGGAAGGTGTTATTATTAACCATGATTCTAAACTACAATCCATCTCTCAAAGATAAAGCAAAAGAGCTAAGAAAGAATATGACTTGGTCTGAAGCAAAACTTTGGGTAAAGCTAAAAAATAAACAGCTTGGATATGATTTTCATAGGCAAAAGCCAATTAATGAGTATATTGTCGATTTCTTTTGTCCTGAGCTTAATTTAATAATTGAGCTTGATGGAACATCTCATACTGAAGAAAAGTATGAATATGATTTAAAAAGACAAAGAAAGTTAGAATCTTTAGGGTTAAAATTTTTAAGATTTAGTGAGGTCGATGTAAAAGATAGAATTGAAGATGTGATTTATACAATTGAGCATTGGCTTGAAAGTCAACAGTAACACACCCCGTCCCATGAAGTATTCTACTTCATGGTCTACCCCTCTCTAGAGGGGAAGTAATATTCGGTTATCTAAACCGACATATGTTCTACGTAGCTTTATGCGAAGTAGAATTATGTATCTATTCTGCAAGGTATCAATCTTACTTCGCTCTAACGAGCTACGTAGGATAAAATAGACAACTAATCTAAAGGAAAAAGGTTACAAAATTTTATGCATTTCATTTTTTTGCTATTTAGCAAAACTCCTTTTTGAGTTGGTCGATACTTCAGTGAGCCCATTAGCGACAGCTTTCAGCTGTCCGTTATACGTTTTACGTTCTACGTATTACCTATAACGTTTCGACATTGTCGAAACTACCATGGGCTTTTTGAGGTATCGATCAACAATAAAAAAAGGAAGCAATAAAATGCGCAAGATTTTTGTACTTATCGTACTAACGGCCCTAATGGGGATGGAAAATACGATTTCTGCACAGACCGATAATTGCTCTGTAGTCCGCTCTAGACTGGCTGTTGTAGATATACCGATTCAAGGTTCCCCACATGAATCGTCTCAAATTCATTCAACATATTCTGGCGACGTTATCACTCGGTTTGCGGTGCTTTCTCAGGACGATTCCTGTTATGTCTCGGTGCTACTCGAAGAAAGTCTCGAGGAAGCTTGGATCAGAATGGATGACATTTATAGACCGGTATCGATTATGTCAACGGCTACGCCAATGGTGCAACCAACCACAACGCCAGTTCCCTCGACAGGACAACAGGTTCAACCCACAGCAGGAACATGCATTTTTCGGCAAGTTTCGGCAGAAGCTGACGGACAAGTTAGCAGTGGCAGTACTGTGCCTGATTTTACGCTCGCCGAACCAGGTGGAAGCGAAAGAGATGGACGTGTTTATTGGTTCCCAGAAGGTGGACAGATTACGCAATTTACCGCGGGATGGTCTTGGACCTATAGCTGTGGCGGCGTAAATCAACTGCTTGCCCAAGTTCTGAATACAGGAACATGGACCAGTGGATGGACTCAAGTTATACACGGTGTTACCGGCGAAGTCTTAGCGACTAACCCGAACTAACATTAAGTAATTATTGTGGAATCTTTTCCTTTAACCTGTCTTAGGTTGAACATTAGTTCGTAAAAAGATTGTTGTCTGGCATACACTTGCAGAAAACTGCGTTGGTTATTTGAGAAATCCTTTATGGATTATCGAATAGAACTTTTGTTTGTTTAAATTAATAATGCGATAGGCTTATTAATTAAACTAGAGACTACAGATCTCAAAAACAAAATTTCTGGACAACTCGAAAGAGAAATCCGACCAACGCACCACACCCTAAGCCCACAATGCTTGTGGTTTTGGGATGTGGTTAATAAATTATTCCTTCCTTGAGGAAGGTGGTCCCGACTTTAGTTGGGAACGGAAGGTGTAACAGTTGTTAACAATTACACACCCCGCCTGCCAAATGCAGGCACCCCTCTCTAGAGGGGAATTCTAAACACTTAATTGCAATGTTGTTTAATATTTATTATCAAAATAATATGGGAGATAGCGTATACGGAGGAGGAGGTTACAACGAAGTTAGTGAAATTCATGAAGTAGATTCTATTGAAGAAATTTTATCGCCAAGTGAAATAGATAAATCTGAAGAGTTTGCCCAAAATAAAATGCGTTCTTTTGTTTATAGAAGTGTAGTAGGAGTTCTTTTATGTGCTCAGTTTGCTATTGGTATCGATAATTTTTTTGATGCTAACTCAATAATAACTAAATGGTCTGATCTTCAAGATAGACTAGGTCTTTTAAAAGAAAATCCTAAGCTAAATAATCAAGATCCATCTAGCAAATATTATGGAAATGAAAATGCATTAATATTTGCAGCATCTGAGGCTAAAGAATTAATTGATGAAATTAGCGAGCATACTGATTTGATTTTAGAAGATTTTTCTGAATTAAGAACCTCCTCAATACAATTTAAATTACATGTTCTTGGGACTCAACTGGGGCTTGAATATGATTTGAATTCAGATGGTGTGTTTGATATAAATCCAGAGCTTCTTGGGCTTAGAATAGACTCACTAATTGCAGAGATGAAATCAATAGAAGCAAATGGCGAGAAGGATAGAGATGAAGGCCTTGCGAAAACTATAGGATTTGCAATTGCGACATTATTAGCTGCATATATTACAGACAGGCATATTTCTGGAAAAGATTCAGACGTTACTAATTTTACAAATAAGGTTAGAAAAGACAATTTGGAAAACAGAAAGCAAAGAAGAGCAAAAGAAGCTAAGGAAAGAAAAGAAGAAAAGAAAGAGAAGAGAAAAAATAGTGAGAAAAGAAAAAATGAAGATAATATTCATGTAGCAGGTAATGGTACAAGTCTAACAGATGAAGAAATAATTAGATTAATGCAAGATCCAAATAAACTAGAATCGTAAACTATGGAAAATAGCCAAGAAAAAATGCCAAGAGATTTTGACGAAGTGGATTTTCATGATTTAACAGAACCACAACAAGAGATTCTGACATTTTTATTTAGCAGGCGACAAAATAAATGTGCATCAAACTATCAAATAAAGAAAGCTGTGCAAGGTTATAGTCCGACAGTTAGAAGAGGACTATTAGAAGATTTAAAAGAAAAAGCATTAATAGACGAGCCAGAAAGAGGCAAGTTTAGGTTAACAAATCGAGAAGATTTAAAAACAGTAATGCAAGAAATAACTAATAATCAAGAACAATAAAACATATGAAAACATTCACAATATCATTCTTTGGAACATTAATTGTTGGTTTAATAGTAATTACAACAAGCATTATTGTGGGTAAATACTTTAATATTCAGCGAGATATAAGAAAAGACAATGCAATTCAAGATTGTCTTGAAACAACAAGCTATGAAAGTAGATTTAAAGATGAGGCGGGGCGAGATATTTATGTAAAAGATGTTGTTTGGGATACATATGAAAGGTGTGTGGAAGATAAGAATATTTAAAATCCTTCCTTGAGGAAGGTGGTCCCAATTTTAGTCGGGAATGGAAGGTGTCACTGTTAACAATTACACACCCCACCTGCCAAAGGCAGGCAGGCAAGAGGGAAAAAAATATGAAAAATAAATACGACATAATCACAATCTCACATTTTTTCTACCCAAGAGTAGGTGGATTAGAGAACATGGCATTTGGAATTGCTAAATCTCTACAAAAAGCTGGTTTAAATGTATTTGCAATTCACGCAGGTGAAACTGATTTTAAATACTATTTAGAAGGTTTTGCAGGTGAGAGTATAAAAACAATTAATCTTTTTAATAATTCTTACCCAATAACTGGATTGAGATTTATTTATAAAATTATCAAATTACTAAGAAGCAATCCTGATGCAACAGTTCTAATTCACGATAGACACGTGCTAAGTAGCGTTGTAGCTAGTTTTATTTGCTTTGTTTTAAACAAACCTTATATTCTTATTTCGCATACAACTAATTCAAACTATTTTAAGAATAAGTTATTTAATAAGATTGGAGAGATTTTTGAATCAATATTCTCACAATTTGTTGTGGGCAAGGCAGAGAAAATTATTGCTGTTTCTAAAACAAAAGCTAAGTATTTAGAAAATAATATTAAATTTGATTTAGAAA
>JAGQLJ010000019.1 GCA_020429495.1 Candidatus Dojkabacteria bacterium | reverse complement strand
CTCAATAGAGCTATCTCTGATTTTTTTAAACAAGAATATCAAATGCTAATTGGTGAACAAACAAGCGAGAAAATTAAAATAGAAATTGGAAATGCTTTACAAGAAAATGCTCCAGAAAAAATAGTGGTTTCTGGTAAAGATACAATTAGTGGAAAGTCTAAGACATTAGAAGTCAGCTCTAACGATATACTCCCATCAATTAGAAATGTGTTAAATAAACTTCTCGTATCAATTCAAGAAGTTCTTGAGGAATCTCCTTCAGAATTAGTTTCAGATTTATCTGATAGGGGAATTGCCTTATCTGGTGGTACATCACTACTCAAAAATATTGATATTTTTCTAACAAAATCTCTAGAAATCCCTTGTTATATAGTAGAAGACCCATTGAGTTGTGTAGTTAGAGGACTAAGCAAGCATGTAGATGTCTAGGTTGATTTCTTAGAAGGGTCAATAAGGAATTTCTTTAAATCTTTCTTACCAATAAGGACTTTATAAGAAAGACCTGATCGACTTACAATATTAACCAATCCAATAACCCGTGTACCTGAAAGCTCAAATTCCATTTCAACAGTAATTCTATAAGTTATTCCGTTACTTTGCTTTATTATAGCTGTATCAACAATATCTGGGTGTTCCTCAAGTCTTTCTTCCCATTTCTGTTCATTTGCATCTTTCTTTATTTCATCTCTACTAAAATACACTTTTGATTCTCCTAAGATAGATCTTGCATGATTTATAGCATCCTCATAGCCAAGTTTTATAGCTAGTTTCTCATCTATAGATGTAGAGGAAGCACCAGTATCAATCTTAGCTTTGGTTACCTCTTCCTTCTCATCTTTACCAAATATTTTTACATTTTCTATCAAACCAATAACTTGTTTACCAGAGATAGCTTCAATACCTTCTTCAATTTCTCCTCCAAATAAGTCTTTTGCCAATCGTATCCCTTTTTCTGTAGTTTTTACTTTAATTCCAGCAGCTTTTTTAAGTCTTGCCCTTAATCCAACTTGATTTGCTAATTGAATAGAAATTCCAGGCCTTGCATTCAGTTCGACAATCATAGGGCCTTTTTCTTTATCAATAAGAAAATCGATTGTAGCAAAACCTAATCCAGAAACTTTACTAGCTTCAATAGAGTATCTTAAAATCTTTGTCCAGTAAGGTATTCGTAATCCAGATACTGGTAAATTATATTTAGGGGTCTTTTCAATAAGACCACTTTTACCTGAAATAGCAAAAGTTGTTTTACCTACGGCCATGTCGATACCTGCTCCTATTGCGCCTAGGTCTAGGTTTGCTCTACCGTCAGATTGCTCAGTTGGTAATCGTAACATTCCAATAACAGGAATATTGTTAAAAACAATTACCCTAACATCAGGAGTTCCTTTATATGAGTAGTATCTAAATGCTTTGTGGGACTTGATTCTTTCTTCTACAAGCACTGTATCTCTTTCCTGGTGAAGAGAATATCTACCATCAATAATGTCTCTACATAAAGACTTTATACCTTCAAGGTCAATTCTTCTTCCTCGACTCATTATCCATTCCCCATTTTTATCTCTATTATAAATAATTTCTACACCACCACCTCTTACTCCATGAACAGGCTTTATTACAAACGAACTAGGAAATGCATCAAAATCAATATGATTTAAATCATCATAGCTTCTTATTACTGCAATTGTCTCTGGAACAGGAATATCATGAGCACTAAGTACTTCTTTTGTAAGTACTTTATCGTCAGCAATCTCTATAGCAGGGCTAAGATTATACGGTCTTATATATTCTAGATACCGTTCATTTAGACCTAAGACTGTCTTTCTATTTTTTCCGATTCTTCTTAGAAGGTCTATCATCTGGTTCTTTTAGTAAAATGTCACTAAATCTAAAATATTCTGTTAGTCTTAGCCCAACAAATCGACCAATATAGAAGTTAATTACTATAAGGATTAAAATTAGCACTGCAGTGTATTCAAGTGCAAAAGATCTTACTTCTCTTAGAGATAAAAATCCGTAAGCTAAAATTCCAATTATTAATGTTTGTAGGCCAATAACGCTAGTTTGTTCAAATGATTTTCTAGACAGAGTAGAAACGAATGTATCTGAAAGTGTAACAATCATAATTAATGGAAAGATATCTAGGTAGATTAGTCCTTTTCTATCAAAGAATAGTGTTCCAAGAATAATTGTAAATATAATTACGATTGATACAGAAATCATTACTAAAGTTGTTTTTGGAATATAGTGCATTCGTAAAGGCTTTATTAGAGAGTATGTAAAGGAACTTGTTAAGAATACTATTACGTATAAAATTAATCCAAAGAATAACCCTCTAAAGAAGTTACTATCAGCATCTGCATCAATAAATCCAACTTGATAAAAAGCAAAAGTTACAACAATTGGTGCATAAACGCTAAGACTTTTTAGCCCAATAACATGACGCATAAAACCTGTTAGGGTAGTAACTATTGGTAATGACACAATTAGAAAGAATGAATTTTGTATAATCACAATTTCTTGTGGTGTTAGGTTTCTTTCTAGTATTGAAATTAAAAACTCCATAATTTTATTTTTCTATATAATTATTACGTCACAGTATACTACTATAACGAAAGCATTTCATCCTCTGAAAACTAAAGCTGATCACAATATTTTGTGATCAGCTTAATTTATCTAAAAGAGTAGGGAGATAGAATTATTTAAGTTCTACTTTTCCTCCTGCTTCTTCGATTTGTTTTTTGATATCTTCAGCTTCTTCTTTCTTTGCACCTTCTTTAATTGGTTTTGGAAGTGATGCAACTAAATCGTTAGCTTCTTTTAGTCCTAGACCTGTTACAGCCTTAACTACCTTGATAACACCGATCTTATTAGATCCAGCGTCAGCAAGAATTACATCGAATTCATCTTTTTCTTCTGCAGCTTCAGCAGCTCCTCCAGCAGCTGGCATTGCAGCCATTGCCATTGGTGCAGCAGCTTGAACATCGAACTCTTCTTCAAGAGCTTTTTTTAGTTCAAATGCTTCTACAACAGTAAGTTTTTTAATGTCATCAACGATTTTTTGTACTGTTTTGCTTGTTTCGTCAGCCATTTTTTTAACTTAAATAAATAAAATAAAAATTTCTAATTTAATAGAAGAGTCTTACTCTTCCTTAAACGCTTGGTCAAGAATAGTTACAAATGATCTTGGTGCATCATTTAGAACGTTTACAACACCTCCAAGAGCCTGGTCAATAATTCCTAGAATCATTGCAATGCTTTCTTCCTTAGATGGCATATCTGCAAGACTAATTGCTTGTTCTACAGATAGTTGTGCTCCGTCTAAATAACCTCCAACTATAGTAACTCTTTGTGTTTTTTCCTTATCCTCCAATTTTGTATCATCAACAAGTTTTTTCAGTCCTTTTGATGGAGATACAATATCTTCCTTAGTGAATAAAACAGCATGTTCTCCGAAATTTAAACTATCGATAACTTCATATTCGCTGTCTTTTAGAGCGATTTTGAATAAGTTATTTTTAACAACATGGAATTTTGCTCCTGAATCAAATACATCATTTCTAAAAGCATTTACTTCATTAGGAGTAATTTTGTTTGCTTTTACGATAATGATACCTTTTGATGCATCGATCAAATCCCTGTATCTCTTAACTAGATCTTTTTTTTGTGATTTTGTCTTTGCCATAAAAATAAAAAAACTCGCACAGGCGAGTCGAGTAAATAATATATATTATTCTATTCGTCTCGGCTGGATTTTATACCATAAAGTAAATTACTTTATGGAACCCGCTGTCTTTGACAATAAATTTTTAATTTAAATCTTTGACATTATATCATTAATGTCTAGTTTTATGCCAGATCCCATTGTAGTAGTTAAAATAACTTTCTTCAATGGAGATGAAGACAATTTCTTTGATTCATTAACGATACCTTTTAGATACGCAATAATATTCTCAGATAGATCTTCAGGCTTCATATCTACAGAACCAACCTTTCCTCTAATCACACCTTGACCTTGTTCCATTTTAAATCCAAGCTTTCCTCCTTTAAAACTTTCAACCATCTTCGCAATGTTATCACTAATTGTTCCATTCTTTGGATTAGGCATTAATCCTTTTGGGCCAAGAACTTTTCCAAGTTTTACAATCTTTGGCATTACATCTGGTGTTGCAACAACAACATCAAATTCAAGTTTACCATCCATTAATTGTTCTGCTACATCTTCTAATCCAGCTGCTACTGCACCTGCTTTTTTAGCTTCAGCAACTTTTGAAGCATCACAAAGCACAACAACTTTTTTGTCTGCACCAAAAGTATGTGGTAGCTCAACACTTCCTCTAATGCTTTCTTTTAACTGTTTTTCTTTTAGATTTAAAACAACGTCCAAGTCAACACTACTTGTGAATTTTGTTTTTTTAAGAGTAGGTATAATTTCAACTGCTTGTTCAACAGTCTTTACTTCATTTTTATTTACAATATCATTACTCATAGTTATTAAATAATTCTTGAAAATTAATATTAATCTGTAACTTCAATTCCCATACTCTTTGCAACTCCTGCTACAATGTTTACAGCAGAATCTACATCATTAGTATTAAAATCAGGAAGTTTTTGTTCTGCAATCTCTCTTAAGTCAGCTTTTTTAACTTTCTTTACAGTTACTTTGTTAGGAGTAGCTGAGCCTTTTTTGATACCAAATTTACTTTTCAATAAACTAGATACTGTAGGTTGTTTGATTGTCATTTTAAAGCTTCTATCTTTGAAGATTGTTACATCAACTGGAACTTCAACATTACCTAATTGTTGTGTTTTTCCATTAAATTCATTACAAAAATCAGGAATTGGAATTCCATTTTGTCCTAGAATTGGTCCAAGTGGTGGAGCAGGACTTGCTTTTCCAGCTTGAATAACTAATTTTACTTTTCCGATAACTTCTTTCTTTGGTGCTGCCATTTTTATATATGAGTAACTTTTAAGAAATCTAATTGTACAGGAGTTTCTCTCCCGAATATTGATAATAGAACTGTTACTTGTCCCTTAGCTTCGTTTACTTCTTGAACTGTTCCAATAAACTCTTTAAACGGACCATCATTGACTTTTACAGTATCATTAACATTAAATTGTGATTGATAAGTAGGAACTTGTTTAACTTTTGTGAACTCTAGAATTCCTTTCACTTCTTCCTCCTTTAAAGGAGTAGGTTTTCGTGTTCTTTGGTTGTATCCAATAAATCCTTGAACTCCATCAGTATTTCTTACTAAGTGTAGTGCTTCTTCAGTTGGATTCATGTGAACAAGAATATATCCAGGGAAAATTCTTTCGTTCTTAGTTTCCTTTTTACCTTTTTTAATAACGATCTTATCTTGTGTAGGAACAACAACCTCTTCAATAATGTCATCAAGACCAGTAGCGCTGATTCTTTGTTTTAAAAGTAGAGCAGTACTATTTTCTTTTCCAGAAATAGCTTTTACTATATACCATCTAGCATCTTTAGAACTTTTCTTATTATCTTCTGCTTTAGGCTCTTGTGTTGTGTTTGTGTCTTCAGCCATTTTATTAACTTCCTCTAACTAGTAAAGTTCTTACAAATAAAAATAATTCATCTACTACTAGAATAAAGAATACAAAGAATATAAGTACTCCAAATGTAATAATAGAATATTCATATGTCATTCTTCTGCTTAACCATTCTACTTTTCTTAGCTCGTTCCAAGAATCTCTTATAAAATCAATTCCCTTTCTAAAGTTTCTTACTCCATATACAATTAATCCTAAAGCTACAAGGATGATTATCCAAGTACTAAAGAATTCGAACACACCATTTCCATTCCCCCAATTTACATTTCCTGGGTTTATGCTAAATATAGTGTTAGTTATTAATTGTTGCATTTTTGTTACTTATTTTTATTTTAATTATCTCCGACCTACCTCTATAAATTATGGCAGGGCCGGAAGGATTCGAACCTCCACGAACGGTTTTGGAGACCGTCATGCTACCATTGACATCACGACCCCTTAAGGTGGTCTAGTTTTTAAACTTCACTTTCTTCACATCGAAAGGGATGTGTTTTCTAAGCTTCTTACTAAATTTACTAACTTTTGTATCAGCTAATTTATCGTAAGCTTCTCTAGTTAATCTCAATGTGTAGTGTTCACCAGTTTTTGGTGAAAACAGTCTGTATACTATTCTTTTTGATTTTTTCTTTCCTGCCATGATTATTCTGAACTGATAAATAGACTTGATGATTTTAGCACAAAAGACACCCACTAGGAAGAGGAAATATGGGCATTTTTCTAAAAAACTGTATGTAAATTCTAAAACAAAATAGAAAGAATTAAAAATAGAAAATTAAAGCTATAAATTATATTCAATCCAATCTTGTGTATCAGACCTTATTTTTAAGAAGTTGATCCCATCAGTTTGAATATGGATGGTGCCAGAAGTATCAGTTCTGTAAATAGGCAAATGAAATTGGTTAATAGTATCCGTAGTTTCTTTAGCTGGGTGCCCGTAAGTATTATTCCTACCGACAGAAATAAGAGCGGCTTTGGGCTGTATTGAGCTTAATAATTCACTTGAAGTTGCAGTTTTACTTCCATGATGACTAATTTTAATTAAATCTACATCACTTAGATTAAGATCTTTTATTGCTTCAAGCTCAAACTCTTTTGACAAATCCCCCATATTAACTATATTAAAATTCTTATAGATCAATTCTACTGAAATGGAGCGATCATTCTTTTCATATATAGTTTTAAGCTCCTTGTGGTCTATAGGGGTAGGCCATATTATGTTGAAGGTCATCCCATCAAAATCGAAGTCGTTCTCTTGATTAAGCTCAGCCTCTGTAATATTCTGATCTAGTATAATCTGATTTAGAATATCATAATCGTCACTCTCATGTTGGTCTTCTTCTAAAAATAAATAATCTACTTTATAAGTTTCTAAAATATTATCAATTCCACCATAGTGATCTAAATCCGGATGAGTAGAGATTATAAAGCTTATATGATTGCTTAACATAGGTAAAATATTAGAAATTTGGTTTAATGCTGATTCATCACGACCGCCATCAATTAAAGCCCAGTAATTATTGGGAGTTTTGATTAACATTGAATCACCTTGACCAACATCTAGTATATAAATATCTAGCACACCCAAAGAATTTCTATAGATAAATGAAGAATAGATAAGCATTACAACAAAGAATGCAATTGACAGGATTACTGATAGTTTAACCTTTATATCTTTTTTCAATGTTATTTTTATCAAATAGTATAAAACATAATATTATGGAAATTAAAAATAGTAGAGCAATTGATTTAGATTTAGTAGTTGATATTTCTAAATTGCTGAGTGTGTAGATGATTTTAAAGAATATTGATGTAATAATCTTAGCGATAAAAATAGCTAACTTAGCTAATAGTTCCAGTTCCGTAAGCTGGAAGATAATAAGTAGTAAACCTAGATACATAAGAATTGGAACTAATGGTGCAGTTAGTAAATTAGCTAATGGAGAAATAATTGAAATTTGTCCAAAGGCTAAAAATGATATTGGAATAGTACCAATTAAAACTGCAAAGGTAGCGGATATATTCTCGCTCAAAATTTCAGGTAGTTTGTTTCTGTCTAGCCAGCTTTGTATAGACGGAGAGAAAATAAACAAACTAGAAGTTGCGAATAATGAAAGTTGAAAACTTATGTTTTTATAGTAGAAGGGATACTGTAAAAGAATTAGGCTAATGGAAGACAAGATTAAAAATGTATTTGAAACTTTTCTTCCAAATTCTTTTCCGATAGTTAATATTGCGAGCATAAATAAAGCTCTTAACGCAGGTAATATAAACCATCCAATCATCAGTACATATACGATGCTAAAAGCAATAGCTACAATATTTCTATAAGTTCGTTTACAGAAAAATAGCGTTGATCTAATCAGTATGAAGATAACCATAACATTAAATCCTGAGGCAGAAATTATATGTGTTGTTCCTGTTTGTTTAAGATTCTCTAGTGATCTATTGCTAAGGCTACCTTCTGTTCCTAGTAAGATACCGTTTAATAATCCACCAGATTCGCCCCCTAAGCTTCTTCCAAGAGTATTTATTAAAGATCTTCTAATAGTCTGGAGGTTATAAATCAACCCAGTATTTTTTACTGCTAGTATTTGATCAACTTCTAGCTTATAGAAAACACGTTTAGAATTTAGATACTTAATGTATTTTTCTTCAGAATCTTGGTACGTAAATGAACCTTTTATCTTAATTTTACTTCCAGCTTCGAGCTTAACGTTGAGTGGTATTTCTCCAATTGCATAGCCATAGGTACCATCAATTTGTACAATTATCTCTTGTGTATACAAATTTGGAGTTGGTGGTTCAAGAACAACCAGATTTAATTCTTGCGGGTTACTAATTGTCACATTTGCATAATTAATGATATCTTGAATCTTCAACGTATAGAGAGAACCTATAATATAGAAAATGGTGAAAATAAGAACTAGAATTTTATGAGTTCTTATTATTAGGGCTGTTACGCAAATGAAGATAAAAAAAGAGAGGGAGCTAAAGATTATTCCAGAAATAAAGCCAAAGCAAACTAAAATTCCTGGGTGATTTGCCCATTGTTTTAGAATCTTTATAAAAGTACTGACACGATACAAAAAATAGTTTTTCCAATTCATTACAAGCTTACATACGGAGAAACCTTATTGAGTGTAGCTTGACCAATTCCGGGAACGTTTAATAAATCTTCAATTGCAGAGTAGGGTCTATTATCAATAATCTTTTGTGCTGTTGATGGTCCAACACCTGAGATTTGTATTAAATCAGATAGTGATGCGTTATTTATACTTATTAAGTCATTGTCCTTGGCTTCTGTTTGTAGAGAATCAGATTGAGTATCAGAGCTATCTGAGTATGCGGGAATAAAAATGTGCTCTTCATCTTCCACATGTGCAGATAAGTTAATTTGCTCTGCAACAAAATTTTGATCTGTGTTTTCACTAAAGCCTTTAGCTAATGTAATTAAGTCTATAATTCTAGTTGAGTTGTTAATTTGGTATACACCAGGATTATTAACAGCACCAGAAATATATGCATAAGTACTATCTAAGAAATTAAAATTAGGCTCCTTTTGAAAACTAAGTTTAGGTATAGATTGATTTTGATATCTATAAGCAAGGATAAATCCAAATATAAATATCAATAGTAGAACAAACAGAATTATGTTCTGTATAACATTAGCTTTTTTCATAGTTTTATCTTGTAAAGATTTCTACATTATTGAGGACTATTGGTTGTACAGGTCTGGGGATGTTTGTATCTGTTGAATCAACCTGTATGTTTTGTAGCTGGTTAAGTGTAGCAAATCCATCAATAACTTGTCCAATAACAGTATACTTACCATTCATTTCAGCAAGTCTGCTATCTGATGAATCAGCTAAAATTATGAAAAACTGCGAACCATTTGAATCTGGAGTTGAAGATGCCATTGCAAGTGTGTACTTAACAAGATTCACACTACTAACTGTTGGGTCAGAATCAATTCCATAACTCTTTCTTTTCTTAATTTGTGAATCAGTCAGGTTTAGAGTAGATAGATTTATTTCATCATCAATAATATAACCAGGGTAGCCTTTGCCATCATTTTCAGGATCTGTATCTAAAGTATTTCTATCTCCACCTTGTAAAAGAAGTCCTGGAAAGAATCTATGAAATTTTGTTCCATCATAATAATCATTTAAAGCAAGGTAAACAAAGTTGTTTACATTATTAGGGGCATTATTCTCAAATAGGTCTACCGTAATAACACCTCCGTTTATGTATAAGTTAGCTAAATAATCTAAATTTGTATTTATAACTCTGCCTGGTGGGGAATCAAACTGTTTTTTTAAAACTACATCTGTTTGACCTGTATTTAAAAAAGGAAATAGTACATTTTGAGTAGTAAGGCCTAGCAAACCAAACATAATTAGTATGCCTATCATATAAAGCCAAATTCTGTTTTCTTCTTTAAACACAGTAAAAAAGTAATGAGTATTTAGTATTGAGTACTCAGATTAGAATTGAAATTATTAAAATACAGTCTAAGCACTAACTACTCAGTTCTAATTACTCAGCTCTATTATCACATAATCCTCATATAGTTGTCATACAGTTAGCACAATAGTATTACAATTGCCCTTAGGTTTTGATAGCATGTAAATATGACAGGTTTAACTCAAGGTGAAGTCTTAAAACAACAAGCAAGATTTGGTAGAAATATCATTGAAGCTTACCATAAAGTAAGCCCCTTTGAGATTCTGATTAGGCAGCTAAAAAGTCCCCTTATTTACGTCTTATTTTTGGCTGCAGCACTTTCCATTGCGCTTGAAGAATATAGGGATGCTGCTTTTATAATGGTAATTGTAATATTTAATACTGCACTTGGTTTTATACAAGAATACAGAGCAGAAAAATCTCTTGAGTCTCTTGAAAAGCATGTTTCAAGACAAACAAAAGTCTTAAGAGATGGGGTAAAGCAGTATATTGATATTGCAGAAATTGTGCCTGGAGATATTGTAATACTTGAACCAGGAGTAAAAATCCCAGCAGATGGTGAAGTTATTTCTGCTGCTGAACTAACAATAAATGAATCTCTTGTAACTGGAGAATCAGCACCTGTAAGTAAACAGCAAGGTAGCGAGGTGTTTATGGGTACAATAGTTACTCAAGGACTTGGTTCAATGAAGGTTACTAAAACTGGAGTTGATACAAAATATGGGCAAATTGCACAATCTTTGTCAGATCCTGTTAATCCTGATACACAAACTACAAGACAGCTGAAACAAGTCAGCTTGTTCCTAACAGTAATAATATTTGCTATTTCAGTCTTTGTAATATTTTTAGGTATAGCAAGAGGAGTTCCTCTAGAAGAAATAATGTTAACAGGTGTAGCACTTGGTGTTGGGACAATTCCTGAGGGATTAGTAATTGCTTATACAGTAGTTCTTGCCTTAGGTATGAATAGGATAATGAAAAGGAATGCTATTGTGAAAAATCAACCAGCTGCCGAATCATTAGGAAACATTGATGTGCTTTGTATAGATAAAACTGGAACAATTACTGAAGGAAAAATGTCTGTAAAAGTTGTTGAAAGTGACCAGCAAGAAAAGCTTTTAAGGGCTATTGCAATTTCTAATAATGATGCAAATTTTATTGATACTGCGCTAAAAGATTATGTAATAAAACAAAAAGATTCTGAGTATATAGAATCTGTGCAACAAGAAAGGATTCAGATTTTTCCGTTCTCCTCAGCTACAAAGTATACAGGTGCAATAGATAAGCAAAACTTATACATGGTTGGCTCCCCAGAAAAGGTTTTAGATTCTTGTAGTGGTGATAAGCGCCATTGGAATGACCTTATAAATAAGTTGAGTAGCCAAGGAATGAGACTTGTAGCTGTTGCGTGTAAACCTATTCAAAATCATAAAATAGATAGAAAAGATTTTGATGAGCTGGAAATGGTGGGATTAATTGGAATTGCAGATCCAATACGGCCAAGTACTATTCAGGCTTTTGCATCATTCCAGAATTCTGGAATATCCACAAAAGTAATTACTGGAGATTTAAAAGAAACGGCAGAACATATCTTAACAACAGTAGGCTTTAATTTAACTAAAGACAATGTTATATCAGGATCTGAGCTTGAGGAGTTAAAGGGTACAAGAGAATATGACCTAAAGATTATGGAATGCAAATTATTCTATAGAACAACTCCTGAGCAGAAATTAGATATTGTTAATTTATTACAGTCAAAAGGCTTACGTGTTGGAATGATGGGTGATGGTGTAAATGATTCACCAGCTATAAAAAATGCAGAAATTGGAATAAGCGTAGATTCAGCAACAGATGTATCAAAAGAAGCATCAGACATTGTTCTACTAGACTCAAACTTCGAAACTATTGTTAGTGCTGTTGAGCAGGGTAGAAATATTTTTAAAAACTTGAGAAAAATATTTATGTTTTTATTTGGTGATAGTCTGTCTGAAGTATATTTAATTATTTTAAGTTTGATTTTTTATAAACCCTTGCCTTTACTTCCACTGCAAATACTTTGGATTAATCTGCTAGAAGATGGTTTGCCAAGTATATCTTTAGCTTTTGAAAAAGCTCAAGAAAGCTATTTAGATAAAAAGCATAAACCAGGAAAACAATCAGCATTAAATAAAAAAATGCTTGGAATGATTATTGTTGCAAGCTTAATTACAGATACAATATACTTTTTCTTTTATCTTTTCTTTTTAGAACATTATGGATATGAAGTTGCGCAAACAATGATATTTGCAGGTATATCAATTAGCTCATTGCTGTTTCTTTTCAATTCTAAAACTCTTGACTCAAATATATGGAAGGAAAAATTATTTGATAATCCAATGGTAAATATATCTGTATTAGTAGGTTTCTTTATGGTTTGGTTAGCAATCTATGGACCTTTAAACAATGTATTAAGCCTAACTCCATTATCTCCATTCTTGCTTGCATTTATAATTGCCCTAACACTAGGAGATGTAGCCATAACAGAGGCTGTGAAATGGTTTGCACATAGAATAGAAGCTAAGCATCATGGACATCTTTAGATGCCTAACTGCCGATTTCTTTCAAAGAATACTATACTTGAGGCAACGCTCATATTTAGAGAGTTAACTTTTCCGTGTTGTGGAATTTCTAGAATCATATCGCATTTATCTCTAACAGGATCAGATAGAGATTTATCTTCACCACCAATGATAAAGAGAGTATTAGAAGTTAGGTCATTTTCATAATACTTATTTCCGTCTCTTTCTATTCCGGCTACAAAGAAACCATTATCTTTTAATAGTTTAATTGCATTGAATATTGATAGTTTTACTATAGGAATATGAAATATTGCACCGGTTGATGTTTTTGCAACTGTTGGAGTAATATCTGCATTTTTAGGAATAATTACTCCAGTTAAACCAGCAACTTCAGCTGATCTAGAGATAGCACCAATATTATGCTCAAATGTTGCAGTTGAAATATACACAAATGATTGCTCTTGCTCAGGATTGATTAGCTCTTTTAAATTAGCCTCTTTAAATTTTACATCACAGTAAACTCCTTGGTGTTCTTCAGAATTTGTTGCTCTAGAAATCTCTTTTCTATCTTGATATGAAATTGATATGTTAGAAGATTTTGCAAGTTTTATTATTGAATCAATCTTTTCATTACCTTCTGAACCTTCTTGAATTATTACTTTTGTCACATCATGGTTAGATTTAAGTGCTTCTAAAACAATGTTTCTACCATAAAAAATCATAGTCAGAATTGGTAAAGGGTATTAGTACTGAGTTTATATTCTTATGCCCAGAGAGTCAATTAGTTAGAAAGAGCGTCAGCTTCTTTTCTCATTTTCTTGTATTCTTTCATGCTGACTTTTATTCTTTTTGTTGTACCGTTAATGTTAACCTTAACTTTTCTCAAGTTTGGCTTCCATGTTCTTTTTGACTTTGGAGCTTTATAATTCCATGTACCACCAGATCCAGAGCTACCTCTTCGGTGCTGAATTCTGTTTCCACTTCTTGTTTTTCTTCCAGATATTTCGCAAACTCTTGCCATATGTATGAAAATGTTTAATTAACGTGTAGATTTTATATCAAAACTAAATATTTTGCAAAGTTTTATAACCTTTTGCTATACTTGTTGAGCACTTTAATTTGCTGGAATAGCTCAGTTGGTAGAGCAACTGTTTTGTAAACAGTCGGTCCTGGGTTCGAGTCCCAGTTCCAGCTTATTCATTCCTTAATCCGGAGATGGCGGAGCGGTCAATCGCACCTGACTGTAAATCAGGCGTCCCAGGACTACGGAGGTTCAAATCCTTCTCTCCGGATATTTTTTTCCTCAATTATAATTATTGTATAATCATTTTATCGCTGGAATAGCTCAGTTGGTAGAGCGCACCCATGGTAAGGGTGAGGTCCTGGGTTCAATTCCCAGTTTCAGCTTTTTTATTTTCCTGTTTCATATAGACATCTTCATATATAATTTGTAACAGTAGCCAGTAATTAGTACTGAGTATTTAGTGTCCCAAAATATAATGAACTAAGTACTCAATACTAAATACTCTTTACTAATTTGAAAGTGTTCAAAAATTTTCGTAAAAATAATGCTGAGTATGTCTTCATTGAGTTTGGCAGTGAGTACTTTAAGGCCTATATTCCTTCTATAGATAAACTCATAATAAAGCCATCAGTAATTTGCGTCTCAAAGGACTATGAAGAAGTTTTATATATTGGAGAAGAAGCGAAATCAAAGTATTCAACAAAAACATATAGGAAAATAGCACCAGTTATAAAAGGAACAATTCACGACTACAAAGCTTCAGAACTTTTTCTTCATCATGAACTTAACGAGATTATGGAGCTTTTGAATAGAAAGACTAAGTTTCTTAAGCCTAACATAGTTGCAAGCATACATTCTACGTCCTCAGAGGTAGAAATTTCAGCTTATACAGATGTCTTTGAATCATTTGGAGTCAGTTCAATAACTTTTGTAAATGAAAGTGTAGCAGCTCTATATTCAAAGCCTAAAATTAACTCTGGAATAGTGTGTAAAATTGGCTATTCTATAACGGATTTAATAATAGTTATAAATAATGAAATTTGCTACGACAACACAATATATTTTGGCTCATCAGATATCTCAACTTCTTTGCAAAAATACATAAAAAATAAGTATCTTATCGATATTTCTCTGAAATCAACAAACAAGTTAATTGAAGAGATTGATTTTGTTGCCCCTAAAAAGAAAAAGATTAGCCTTACAGGTAAAAATCTTAGAGATGGGTTGCCTGTGGATTTTGAGATTACACAAGTTGAAGTTGCTGCAGTAATCCTAGAAGATTTTGATATCGTTATAAGTGAGCTTAAAAAAATGATAGAGAAAACAAGCACATCTGAGTTGGATCAGCTTATAGATTATGG
Organism: Candidatus Dojkabacteria bacterium; assembly: GCA_020429495.1. Lineage (GTDB taxonomy): Bacteria > Patescibacteriota > Dojkabacteria > J137 > J137 > JAGQLF01. The sequence continues at coordinate 2,084 of JAGQLJ010000019.1, read as the reverse complement.
AATAACAGTTGCTGGAGGTTTATTTTCTGTTGAAGTGTTTGCAAAAGAGATAAAAAATCATGTTAAGCTAAATGTACAAAGTACAAGTCCACTAGATGCTACAGTTAAAGGACTTGAAGAAATAAAAAATTCCCCAGAATTATTAGAGAATTTACAGATTAAAGATCTGATATTCTTATGAACTATAAAAAATATTTGTCTATACCAATCCAATATCTTTACATGCTTGGAATAACAGTAGTGATAATGTTTGCTGGGTTTAGTCAGATTATTGAAGGAAATGAACTTAATTCAACATCGCTTCAGTTCGTTGTAGATAAAGATGTGGTTGAAGCGCCAAGAGGAAAAATTCTTGATGTAAAAGGGAGGGTTTTAGCAGAAGATGTAAAGGATTTTGATATCTATTTAAACTATTCATCTGAATTAGAAAATGAATATAACCAAGTAGTTGAATACTTAGGTGAGAATAATTTAGAAGATACAAAAAAATTACTAAAAAGTATTGACTTTGATCTTGACCAAAATCAAAGAATATTCGAGCTTTTAGATAGCTCTCAAGTAGAGGTACTGAATCCACTTTTAGAAACTATCCCCAATTTAGAGGTTAGCTCAAGATATGTTAGGCACTATAACTATCCATATCAATTTACTCATATACTTGGTTATACAGGTTTAGTAGAAGCGCAAGATGTAATTGAAAATGGATACGGCAACGAGGATTTTATTGGAAAGTATAGAATTGAAAAACTATATGAAGATGATCTAAGAGGAACTTCAGGACAAACCATTCATGATGGATTATCTGAAATAAGTATTCCCCCAATTGAAGGAGATTCTATTTATTTATCAATAGATGCACATTGGCAAAATCAGCTATATAGACAGTTAGAAGAATATAATAATAGGAATGGAGCAGCAGGAGGTGCAGCAGTAATTATGGACAGCGAAACAGGTGAAGTAAAAGCTATGGTCTCTTATCCAGGGTTTGATACTAACGCAATTGTTAGAGGGCTTTCACCAGAATCATTTAATATTTTGCAAACAGCAAGGTCTCAGCCACTTTTAGACAAAGCAGTTGCAGGTTCTTATACACCAGGCTCTATTTTTAAACTAATTACATCTTATTCATTATTGAATAATAATATTATTACTAAAGCCTCCACATTCTTTTCAAATCAGTGTCTTAATCTGGGTGGAGGTTTTGAGTTCTGTGAGTTTGGAAGAAATTTTTATGGACTGCTAGATTTACCACATGCATTAATGAAATCAAGTAATCTATATTTTTGTAACTATTCATTGGAGTTAAGTAAAGACAAAGGTCTTTCTTACTTTGTAGCAGATGCACAAAAATTTGGTATTGGTAGTCCAACTGGAATTAATCTTGAGAGTGAAGCAAGCGGTACAATGGACTCACCTACAAGAAAGTTAGAAGTGACTGGAGATGGCTGGTTTGATGGAGATACATGTAATGCTGTTATTGGGCAAGGTGCAATAACTACTTCTCCATTACAAATGGCAGTTGTTGTTTCTATGATTGAGAATGGTGGAAAAAAATTACAGCCTAATATTGTATATAAAATAAGGCATAGTGATGGAGTAGAAGAATATTTAAATCAAACAACAGTTTTGGATAATATTGAAATTCCTGATCAGATTATAAATAGTATAAAAGAAGGTATGAGTGGTGTTGCCTATAATAATGCCAGTGCAGTGAGTAGATTCTTTACAGACTTAAAAGATTTTAATATTCATGCAAAGACAGGATCAGCGGAAACGCTAGAAAATTTGAATGGTGTGTTTGTAGAAAGAGTACATGGGTGGATAGTTGGAACATTTGATAAAGACGGAAAAACCTACACATTTAGCTTCTTCCAGCAATATGGTGGAGGAGGTTACTATATAGCCCCAATGTTAAAAGATTTTTTACAGAATATATAAATACAATATCTAATATGGATAAGTTAGCTATATTCAGCATTTCTCTGCTGCTGCAAAAGGGAATTGGCTTTGCTAGTTTTAATAAATTACTCAATAATTTTGGTTCAATTGAGAGCCTTTATTCTTATGCGAGTGGGAGTAGGTTA
>JAGQLJ010000018.1 GCA_020429495.1 Candidatus Dojkabacteria bacterium | reverse complement strand
TGTCAATCTCACTATCTTGCTCAATATCATTATTTTTGAAATATCTATTGTTCCATTCGTTTAATCTATCTGCAAGTTCGTTTGTGTCAAAGTTTTTTATGTATTCTTTATTAAACCACAATAGCTTTTCTCTATTAAATTTAGGATTACTCTTATTTAAATCTTTTGTATCAAATAAGTCTATAAACTCTTTAAGGCTAAATATTTCTCTTTCTTTTTCACCGTGAACTCTTTCAATTGACGGAGACCAACCAAGTAGAATAATAAAATTAATTATTGCTTCTTTTAAATATCCTTCTTCAAAGAACTCTGACAATGCAACGCTTCCATTTCTTTTTGAAAGCTTTCCTTGACCATTTGGATTTAGAATATTTGGAACATGGCCAATTTCTGGCATATTCCATCCAAAAAATTCATATGTAAGCTTCATTATTGGTGAGGTTGCAATCCACTCCACACCTCTAAAAATGTGTGAAATTTTCATTAGATGATCATCAACTACAACTGCTAAGTGATAAGTTGGATAGCCATCAGATTTAACAATAATATAATCATCTAAATCATCTGTATTAAACTTCATTTCCCCCATAATCAGATCTTCAACAATAATTTCTCTATGTGCAGGGATTTTAAGTCTAACAACATATTCTTCTCCTGCTTCAACTCTTTCTCTTGCATCTTCTAAATCATATTCTCTATACAAACCATTATATCTTGGTCTATGTCCTGCATCCATTTGAGATTTTCGCATTTCATCTAGCTCTTCTTTTGTCTCAAAAGCATAATAGGCAAAACCATTTTCAATCAGCTCATCAGCATACTTTATATATATATCTAAACGATCAGATTGTCTATATGGACCATAATCTCCACCATCATGGATAGACTCATCAATATCTATGCCCATTAATTTATGGCTTTCAAAAATTACATCTTCAGTACCTTCTACATATCTATTTCTATCAGTGTCTTCAATTCTTACTATATATTGTCCATTATTTTTTTTCGCAAGCGCATAACTATAAAGAACTTTTTGAAGTCCTGCTATATGAAAATATCCTGTTGGGCTTGGTGCAAATCTTGTTCGTGTTGTCATTAACTTTTTTTGTATTGGTAATTATAGCAAACAAAATTGTTACAGTTAATCTAGGAAAACGAAATAGTAAGTAATAGTTATTTGTTGTTATTAATAGTAATTTTATTTTATAGTATTCTTTTAATTGAATTAATGAAGTTATTTAATTTTACTCCTTCTTTTTCAATCATCTGAAGAGTTGGATTATAGAAGTCTTTAATAATTAAATTTCTCTTATTCAATGTTTCTATCCAAAACTTAGCTTCCCAGAGCGAACCTCTCGCATTATAGTAGAATCTTAAACTATCCTTATAATGATATCTTCCATATCCTTCCGCTATATTTGCTGCTATAGAGTCTAATGATCTTAATACTTGATCACCAATATGATATTTATGAGTTTTTGGTAAACCTTCATAAATAATCCATCCATTTTCGGATAGATCAACTGCAATTTTGTAAATTTCTAGTTCAGATAAACCTGCCACGCATAACAATTAATAACTATAAATTACTTAATTACAATTACTAATAATGTCTTATAGTAATTCGATTTTTATAAGGGGAAAATATTGTGTAGTTTTGTGATCTGATCCTATGCACCAAGATGTTTTGCAACAGTTTGCAAAAGGTCATCGGGCTCTGTGTCTATTTTTACTTTATAGTCTACAGCTCCAATATTCATTGCCTCTTCAACAGCAAGATCTCCTCCAAGATTTGTAAGCATTATAACCTTTGGAGAACCATATTTAGCTTTATCTTGCATAAGTTCAGTAAGAGTTTGAACACCATCTTTGTTTGGCATAACAATATCTAGAAGAATCATATCAAATTTTGTAGCTTCTGCTTTTGCAAGTGCATCAACTCCATCAACTGCTGTAGAAACTTCGTAATTACCTTCGCCAGATAGCATGTCTAAAAATAGATCTCTTGCATCTGGTTCATCATCAACAACAAGTATTTTATATACTTTTTTTTCTCCTGTTTGAGGTTCAGGTTGTGCTACTGCTGGTGTTGGTTGTGGTTTTGTTTCTGGTTGATCACTCATGTGTTACATTTTTTGATATATATGAATTATCATGACTTCTGCATCAATTGTCAAGAAAAAACTTTTGCATACTTTTATTAGATTAAATTAATAATGATTCTTTCATCATTTGGGTCTATTCCAAAGCTTTCAATATAAGATAGAGCAAGGCCAACAAAAATTGATTCATTTCCATCTTCTTTTACTGTAATAACAATATTGTCGCCATCTTGCTCCATAATATATTGTGCTCTTTGTATTGGTAACTGATTAAATAATGTTTCAAAGTCATTATCGTATGATTCGCCATCTAAAGCAGGACTTTCATCATTATTAACAAAAGTCTCAGGAGGATTTTCGGCAAGTTGTTGCTGTCTTTGCTTTTCTGGCTGTACAACTGTTAGGTTATAAATAACAACCAAAATAACAATTCCAAACAGAAGCATCATTACAAAGTAAAGAAAATAATTGTTTTTTATAAAGTCTAATAAACGTTGCATACTGGGTTAAATTGGCCAAACCAGCTCTCTGTTCCCCAAAGAGCCACTAATATATATGGATTAATATTATAATCTTTTGCTGTTTTTACAACAATTTCTACTTTTTGCCTTGGAACATTGCTTAATCTAAATCCTGCATAATTAACTTCATTAATCATTTTATCTGTTACTTCATCTATGCCTAAACCATTTGTTCCACCTTCCCAAGTCATTTGATCTGAACTTAGTCCACATGTTTCTAGTGGCGCTCTGTAATAATCCCATGCATCTTGATCTGCTCTTAAGTTTCCAAGTGTTCTTCCAAAATCAGTACATCTTAAACCAACATCTTCTTGTCTTGGGCTAGATGGCGGGGTAGTTGAGCATGATCTTTGAGCAATCGCGAATGGATCATATAACTTTGTTATAAAATTAAATGCAAATGGTAGTTTGGATGAACCATTATCTAGAACACCCAAAGTTTCATTATCACAGTATGGCCCATACTCATCTAATAGTTCTGCTAGCGATTTACCGGCACTCACATCATTAGATAATGTTTGTGCTGCACAGAGTAGAGAAGTCTCAAATGTTGCTCTTGCTGGGTCACCTGGTGCACAATTAAATTCATTACATACATTAGGCCCATTACCAACAGGTATTTCTGTATTTTCATACTCACAAACTAAATTGTTTACATTATCTATTCCCAAATCTATATCTGTTGAACACGCTGCATTAGTAGTTTCTTTACATCCGAGAGCTTGATATGTAAATGCTCTTAAATCAAACGGTGTATTTCCTTCTTTTAAATGTGCTAGAGAATTATTATCTGCGAACTCAATATGCACATGAGCAGTTCCTGGTACACCTGGCAAACATGCTAATGAATCTATATCTGCATCAGATGGTTCTGCTAGTTGAGCTATTGGAGTTCCTGCTTTAACATTAACTCCTTCACTAACTAGAAATTTTGATCTTAGGTGATACATAAATAAAGTAACCGTTTGCCCAGCAACTTTACCTTGAAAATACAATCCATCCCCTCCATTTAGAGAAGTATTGGCACAGTATGTATTTGTTCTTCTTCCAACTATCTTTCCGTCAAAAGGTGCGACTAGAATATAGTTTCCATCAGCATCTTTTTGTGGTGTAGAAATATCAATAGCATTTAAGGTACCATGACTCAAAACACCCGGTCCTCTTATACAAAGTCCATTAGCAACAGGGCAAGTAGCATTGGCGGAAATCACGTCTGAATCAATATCATCTTGATTCACTACTTGGCCATCTTCATTTCTACAGACTAGCTCTGGAGGTAGAGTTACACACATATCTTCATAACCTTGTTCACATAAGAACTTTTGTAATTCATCATCGTATCTATCTGATTCATATTGATCAATACATGTTGGATTAAAATCCGCTGCATATATTTTATCTTCAGGTAATCTATAGGCTACTGAATCTTTAAATCCTATACCTACTTTATTTAAAGCAATTTCATCACAAGTCAGAATTGGGAACCTTGTTGCTTGGCTTGCAGTTCCAGAGAGCAATATATAATCTTTATTTAGTTCATCAGGTATTTGAATATCTGCAAATTCTGGATCCTTTAATGGATTTTGAATAATTTTTTCAGCAGTATTCAAATAATCTCTTGAATATGTCATGTTCCACTCTTGCATAATATCTAAGTAACCTAGCCAGTCAAAATACTGACTAGTTGTTTGTTCTGGGTTTCCTCTTCCTAATTTATACCGATTATCGAATAAATTATCTGGCACATTACAAGAATTCAATTCTTGAGAATACATATAAGGCTCTTGCTCATAAGGGCTATTTAAATCTCTCATTTTTACAGTTACTTTTGCTTCCCAACCAATATTTTCTCTTACAACAACTTTCAAATATCTTTCACTCATTATTGTTTGAGTTCTTTTATATGTTTCGTATAAAGAATCATATATTCCCGGAATTTCAAACTTAGGTGGTGTAGCAAAATCAGATTTATAATAGAAAACCTCATCTTCTGGTTTTGCATTATATTTAAAACACCATCGTAGATTTGGTGCAATATTTGCAACTCCTTTATGATATGTTTTTTCACCACCAACTTCAGCATTTAGTAAGTTAGTAAAAGCATTACAGTTAAATCCATTTAGCTCAGCCAATCCTTTAGCAGGAATTGTTCCAGGATCAACAATTCCACAAGATAATTTTGTATTTGGGCCAAAAGCCATTCTTTCATCAACTGCTGACGATCCAGAATTTCTGATTAAGTATTGATAACAAATATCATGACTACCAATAAAGAATGTTTCTGCTTTTCTATCACTAATGTAGACTTCGGGTCCAATAATATAATTGTTTGGTTCATTTCTAATTAGTAAATCTGATGAGCTACAACTTGCAGGTCTATAATAAGACTGTGCTAATTGAGCAGGAATATATGGACTATAAATTGGTGCAGATAAAGATTTTGATTTATCTAAACAGTTATCGTCTAAACAAACAGTCCTTTCATCAATAATTTGATTACGGTCTCCTGAATTTATTGTTGAAGATCCAGCGTTTGTAAATCCTAGATCTTTGTAATCTTGTTCAGTAGATTCTTTTTCAACTTCTTCTTTTGTTTGGCTAAAGCTACTACCAACACTTGGAGAATATAAAGATGAATAATCCAAAGCATTTTGATTTGTTAACTTGATTAATTCACTTGAACAATTTATTGCGCTTCCTAACCAAGGCATTGGATATGTCAATCCATTATCTCCCTTCAAACTTCCTGCAAACTGGTTTAGTGCATCGTATGCACCTGTATCGTAAAAGTTTGCTAGTTCAGCACATATTGCTGGATAATTAAAATTCTGAGTACCCGATATTAAGTTTGATCCAAATTGCTTTATTGGCAAAGAGACTTGTAGAGTTTGTTGCCAATCTATTCCACAACCAGTTTCAACACATTTTAATCTTAAAGCAGCACCAGCAGTGTCTTGTCTAGTTGCAGTACTTGTTATACCACAAGAAGATGCAGTAGATTTGGAATCATAATCTTCTTCATAAATACAAGAATCAAAATTACAATTTGCCCAAGCCCAATCTCTTAAACTACCTTTTGAACAATTCGAAACAATATCTCTAATTACACTATCTGGAATTAAGTTTGGATGTGGTTCTGGCTCAATACTTGAAAGGCTTTGAAAAGACCTAAAAAATAGTACACCTTCTACTGTTTCATCAGAACAGAACTTATCAAAGCTATCTTTCAATGAATCAAAGTTTGTAGTTTCTGTAAAAGTTCCAAACTCTGTTACTACAGCTTTTAAGCCCGCTTGTTCAACAGTATCTTTGAGTGGAAATCCTTGTGCAGTAGATTTATAGAAATCATATGCAGTGCCTCCCGCTAAGTTATAAGAATTTAAAATAACAACATCAAATAAACTTGTGTTCAAACCATTTTTAAAATATTGCAGTGCATCATCGTTAATTGCATTAGTTACATTGAAAGCTGCTGGTGCTAAGTACATATTACCTCCATTAGCTGCTCTTAAAGGTTGAAGAGCATTGGCAGCTTCTTCAGCCCTATCAACTAAAGTGCCATAGTCACCTTTCTTGATATTAAATGCTTCCATTTCTAATTGAGGCTCTCCAGAACCTGGTTCATTTGGACCTAGCATTGCAACAAAATCACCATTTGACTGAGAACTAACCGATCTATAGAAATTTATAATATCTTGAGCATCGTTTGATAAATCAAAGTTACAACCTCCTGGGTAACAAAGCCTAACAACTGGAACAAATCCATTTTGGTTAGCCTCATTTATAAAGCCAACAACATTTCCTACAGCATTTTTATCTGTAACCATTCCTAAAATATAACTCATACCTAACTCTGAACCTTTAGAAAATGAACTTTTATATTCAGAAGTTGATGCATAGTCTGAAAAATCCAAAACAGGGGCCAAATTGATTCCTCCTAAGTTATCTGCAAGCGATAAATTTGTCAATGCACCTGAGTCTGCAACTCTTGTTGGCTCTGCCAAATTGGGATCTATAATTCTACACCTATCATAAGAATCAGTTACTTGAACAACACCTTCTTCGTTATCTTGGCCTTTTAGTGTATCTGCAATTGTTCCTGAGTTTGGTGCTGGCCTTCCAGTAACTTGAGCATAAACTTTATTAATTGTATTTAATGATAATAAGTTTCCATTAACTAGAGCTGAACCTATTGTAAATATAGAAAGTATTATAAATAGGAAAAACATGCCTTTAAGAGTAGACATAGATGAAAAACCAAAGCTAAATTTTGGAGACTTTTCTATTTTCATTTCTATATTATTGTATACGAAAACCTGTAAAAACTGAATTACATTCATAAACATGTGTCAGTTCGAGTGAAATTTGCAATTGCAAATTTTGTATCGAGAACTTACTTCTCGATACGATTTTGATAAATCAAAATCACTCGAAGTGACAACATCCATTTGGCAGAGCTAGAATATGAGTGCTAAAATTAGTGCAGAAATTAATTAGGAAGAGTAAAATAATATATGAATATATCAGATTTATTCTCCAATAGAACTAAAGAAGCAATTCACACAGCAATAGAAACAGCACAAACATATCATCAAAGAGCAGTTGATACTGAGCACTTACTTTATGCTTTAACTAAAGATACTGTTGTGATGAATAGAGTATTTAAGGAGCTTGGAATTAAAGTAGAAGAGTTGGAGTCTCAATTAGAAAAACAAATGAGTGATGGTGGATTTAGTGGAACCTCTGTATCATTTAGCCCAAGATCAACTCAAGCTATTCAACTTGCATACAGTGAATCACTTGAACTAAATCATAACTATATTGGCACAGAACATATATTCTTGGGTCTAATTGTAGAAGGAGAAGGATTAGCTGCACAAATTTTAAAAAAGTACGCGATTACTCATACACAAGCAAGACAAGCTGTAGTTAAAGTTGTTGGAGAAGGCGATAGAGAAGGAGAAAAGGTTGGAGAACAATCAGAGACACCCACACTAGATGAATATACAAGAGATTTAACTAAACTAGCTGCAGAAAATAAAATCGATCCTGTTATTGGACGTGATAAAGAGATTTCAAGAGTAATAGAAATACTCGCTCGAAGGAAAAAAAATAACCCTGTTTTAATTGGAGAACCTGGAGTTGGTAAAACAGCAATTGCTGAAGGACTTGCACACAGAATTATAAATGGACAAGTACCTGAAATTTTAAAAGGTAAGAAAGTTAAAGCACTAGACCTGACTGGAATGGTTGCTGGTTCAAAATTTAGAGGTGAATTTGAAGAACGTGCAAAAAAATTAATTAATGAACTTGAAAAGGTTGAAAGAGAAGTTATTTTATTTATTGACGAACTTCATACAATTGTAGGTTCAGGTGCACAGCAAGGAGAATTAGACTTCTCAAATATTATAAAACCTCCGCTTGCAAGAGGTGAACTTCAAGTTATTGGTGCAACTACCTTAAGTGAATATCAAAAATATATTGAGAAAGATGCAGCGTTAGAACGAAGATTTCAACCTGTGCAAGTAAATGAACCAACTGTTGAGCAAAGTATAGAAATTCTAAAAGGAATAAAAGAGAGATATGAAGCACATCATAAATTAAAAATTAACGATAGTGCTCTTGATGCAGCTGCTGTACTTTCAAATAGGTATATTAAGAATAGATTTTTACCTGATAAAGCAATAGATGTGCTTGATGAAGCCGCAAGTAAAGTAAGATTAAACTTTTCAAGTGAACCTCCTGAACTACTTAAGCTAAAATCTGAAGTAAATAAACTAGAAGCTGAAAGAGAATCTTTAACAAGAGCAGGACAGCATAAAGAAGCGGCAGATATTAAGGTTAATATTGAAAAATTGAGAGATGAGATGAAACCTATTGAAGCAAATTGGATGAAAGAAAGAGGAACAGAAACGCCAGAAGTAACTGTTAAAGATATCCAACAAGTAATTTCTGATGTAACTGGTGTACCTGTTACCGAACTTAACCCAGAGGAAAAAGAGAATTTATTGAAACTTGAAGATAGATTACACCAAAGAGTAATTGGTCAAAATGAAGCAGTAAAGTTAGTAGCGCAGGCTATTAAAAGATCTAGAACTGGACTTAAAGATCCCAACAGACCTATTGCTTCTTTCTTATTCTTAGGACCAACAGGAGTTGGAAAAACAGAACTTGCGAAAGCTTTAAGTGAGGTTATGTTTGGAGATGATGATGCAATGATTCGAATTGATATGAGCGAATATATGGAAAAATTTGCAGTAACAAGACTTATTGGTTCTCCACCTGGATATGTTGGCTACGAAGAAGGTGGGCAACTTACAGAAAAAGTCAGAAGAAAGCCTTATAGCGTTGTTCTTTTAGATGAGATTGAAAAGGCGCATCCAGATGTATTCAATATTTTGCTTCAAGTGATGGACGATGGAAAACTAACCGATGGGAAGGGAAGAGTAGTTGATTTTAAAAATACAATTATTATTGCTACAAGTAATATTGGTTCAGATCTAATTCTTGCAACAATGGGTGCTAATCAAGTTTCAAAAATGCTAGATGCAATGAAACCTAACGACGATGGGTTAGTAAAAATGAAAGATGCAAGTGAAAGTATTCCTAGCTGGAATGAATTAAAAGATAAAGTATTTGAACTATTACAACAAAATTTTAGACCTGAATTTTTAAATAGGCTAGATGAGATAATTATGTTTAAAGCACTAACGCCAGTAGAAATTAGAAAGATTGTTAAACTTGTTCTTAATAAAACAGAAAAACTACTTCAAGATCAAAATATTGAAGTAGAGTTTGATGACTCAGTTATTAATGAGCTTGCTAGAACAAACTTTGACCCTAAATTTGGTGCACGTCCTATAAGAAGAGCAGTTTCAAGAGAAATTGAAAATATGATTAGTGAAAAGATTCTAGAGAATGAAATTGAGGAAGGAGATAAAATTAAGATAAGCTTGGATAAAGGAAAATATGTAGTTGAGAAAGTTAAGAGCTAAAAGATAAAAGTTTTGTTCTCCCCTTGAGGAGAGTGGCGAGGACGAGCCAAGGGGTGTTATTCATTAAATTCGAAATTCTAATCAAGAAATACAAAATCGAATAAATGTTATACGATCTGCGGGAGTGAATGAAATGAACAACGTGGCAGTCCCATAACATTATCAGGACGGTTTAAGGAGACCACCACGCTCGCTCGTGGATCAATTATCCGCTGAATACTGCTTTAGCAATCCCTTGCTTACTCTGACACTTGGAGGTAAAATCAAAGGTTATGAAAAAACAGCCAAAGGAAGAGAATCTTCTAAGTTTTTTAAAGGACTACAAAGTTCTTATTTTTTTGGTTATAACACTTTCGCTCTTAGTAAACGGGTTAAGCTTATTGCTCCCTAAACTAAATGAAAGAATTATTGATTCACTACAAAATGGAACATATGATAAGAATGAAGCACTAACATTATTTGGTATTCTGACTGCAGGAATTTTAGTATTCTCAATTATCCAAAATATTTTAGGAAGCATAACTTCAGAAAAAATTGCTGCTGATTTAAGAACTCAAGTAATAAATAAGATTTCTAAACAATCTTTTACATATATAAATAAGGTAACCACTTCTAAGTTATTAACAAATTTAATTGCAGATGTTGATGCCGTAAAAATGTTTATTAACCAGGGAATTATTATTGCATTTGCAGCAGTTGTTCAACTTATTGGTAGTATAATTCTACTATTAAGTATTAACTGGCAGCTAGCCATTCCAATAATCCTAACAATACCAGTTCTACTTGTATCTTTTGGAGTTATTTTCAGCAGAATTGAAAAATACTTTACGCTTTCTCAAGAAATTATAGATAAGTTGAATAGTGTTATTAACGAAAATGTTACTGGTAGCGCTTTAATCAGAGTTTTAAGCTCCCAAAGATACGAAGGTGATAAGTTTGAAGTAGCAAATACAGAAGCAAAAGATATTGGAACAAAAATTGTTAGAGGATTTGCAAGTTTATTCCCAATTATTAGTTTGGTTATTAACTTTAGTTTCTTCGAAATTTTAGGATTTGGTGGATCTAAAGTTATTGATGGAAGCTTAACTGCAGGTGAATTTGCAGCATTCTTTTCTTATATCTTCATTTTTGTGACTCCAGTTATTATGATTGGTTTCTTGGCAAGTAGTGTGGGTAGAGCATTTGCTGCATATAAGAGAATTAAGCAAGTTATAGATTCTGAATTACCAAAAGATGAAGGAACAATTAGCACTGAAATAAAAGGTGATATTTGCATGAAAAATGTAACTTTAGATATTGATAATAAAAGAATTTTAGACAATATACACTTTGATATAAAAGCTGGAAGTAGAGTAGGAATTATGGGACCAACTGCAGCTGGAAAAACTCAGATCTTTTATTTAATTACAGGCTTAATTGATGCAAACAAAGGAGAAATTTTAATTGATGGAAAACCAATTTCGGATTATGAAAAGGATAGTCTTTATTCTCAAATGGGGATGGTCTTTCAAGATAGTATAATCTATAACACTACAATTAGAGAAAATATCGCATTCATTAACGAGAATGTAAGCGAAGAATCAATAAATAGAGCAATTAAAACAGCTGAGCTTGAAGATTTTATTGCTACACTTCCTGAAGGCTTAGATACAAAAATATCTGAACGAGGAGTTAGCTTATCTGGTGGGCAAAAGCAAAGACTTACATTAGCAAGAGCTCTAGCAATAGATCCAAAAATAATTTTATTAGACGATTTTACTGCAAGAGTAGATATAAATACTGAAAGAAGAATTATAAAGAATTTAAGAGAAAACTATCCTGGAATTACAATAGTAGCAATTACTCAAAAAATAAATTCAATTGAAGATTTTGACAATATTATCTTAGTAATGGAAGGAGAACTAGTTGCACAAGGTAAGCACGAAGATTTACTAAAGAATTCTTTGGAATATCAGTTAATTTATAAATCACAACAAAGAACAGAAGATTAAATGAACTACGAACTAACAGAAGAAAACCAAAAGAAAACAAAGCTCAAACTAAATAAAGTTTTGGGATTGTTATATAGACAGATAAAAGAACACATGGGTCAAATGGGTGTTGCATTTATTTATCTATTAATAAACTCAGCTACTGTTATTATTGCGCCATTTATTATTGGAGATGTAACAAATAAATATATTCCAACTGCAGATAAAAGTAATCTTTTAAAGTTTGTTGCTGTTCTTGCAATTATTTATATTTTAGGCTCACTCTTTAGTTATTTACAAATCAGACTGATGGGTTCTGTTGGGCAAAAAGTGATTTTTAATATTAGAAATTCGATTTTTACTAAATTGCAAGCGCTTCCACTACAGTTCTTTAATCAGAATAAATCTGGAGAGCTAATTTCAAGAATTAATAATGATACAGAAAAAATGAGTCAGGCATTTTCTGAAACCCTCTTAAGATTTACAGGAGATATAATTGTGATTGCAGGAATTGGAATTGCAATGTTAATTTTAAATTTAGAGCTAGGATTAATTGCAATATTTACCTTGTTATTAATGGTAAGTGGTACTTGGTTTATTTCTGGTTGGATAAAAGAGCGAAACGAAAATAGCTTACAAAAGTTAGGAGAATTATCCGGTGAAATTCAAGAGAGTCTAGCAAACTTCAAGGTTTCAGTAGTTTTTAATAGAAGAGATTACTTTAGAGATTCATTTGCAAAAGTCAACGAAAACAATAGAGTTGCTGCAACTGGTGCAACAATTGCAAATACTATTCTTGCTCCAATTTATACAATGGCTGGAAACTTTGCTAGTGGAGTAATTTTAATTTTTGGAATTCAAATTTTACTAATCGATAAAATTCAAATGGGTGCAGCACCAGAATTTGGAACGCTTTTAACATTCATTCTTTACTCAAGTTCATTCTTTAATCCACTTAAAGAAATGGGAGAATTATTCTCACAACTACAAGTAGCAATTGCAAGCTGGTCTAGAATTTATAGACTACTAGATTTAAGAAACAATATGGAAGTAATTGAATCTGCTGAAGAACTACAAGATAATTTATTAATGAAATTCGATAATGTAAGCTTTGGTTATGATCCTGAGCAATTAATATTACATGAAGTAAATTTAGATTTAGACGCAGGCAAAACTTATGCGCTTGTTGGCCCAACTGGTGGTGGTAAAAGTACAACAGCAAGTTTAATGGTTAGATTATACGATGCAACTGAAGGTAGAATTTTCTTTAAAGGACGTGATGTAAGATCTTTTAAGCCTGATGATTTATCATCAAGAATTGGTTTTATTTTACAAGAGCCATTTTTATTCTCAGGGACAATTAGTGAGAATATTAAGTACGGAAATTCAGAAATTGTTAATAAATCTGATGAAGAAATAGAAGATCTGTTAGCATCAATGGGTCTTGAAGGATTAGTAAATAGATTCCAAGATGGGTTACAGACAAAAATTAATCCTGGTGCCGAGAACATTAGTTTGGGTCAAAGACAACTAATTAGTTTTATTAGAGTAATTCTAAGACAACCAGATTTACTAATTTTAGATGAAGCAACTGCAAATGTTGATACAGTAACAGAGCAATTGCTTGAAGAAATTTTAAATAAACTTCCAAAATCAACAACCAAAGTTGTTATTGCGCATAGACTAAATACAATTGAAAATGCAGATCAAATCTTCTTTATCTCTGGTGGTAGAGTAGAAAAACCAAGAGATTTTAGTTCAACGATGGATTTGATTAATAACTCACAGGGAAGGAGTTAAGCAAAGTTAAACAGGAGAGGAACATAGCCTCTCCACTTTTTATTAAACTTGAACTTCCTCTCCATCTTCAGTAAATACCCTATCACCTTTCCACTGACCTCTATATGCAACACCTTCTCCTTTTATTTCATGAAATTCAAATTGTCCAAAACGTGCTCCTAGCTCAATTTCAAATGGAACTCCAGATAAATTAATTATTGGAACTGCCATTGTTCCTTCATAACCAGGGTCTGCCTTATAAGCCAAAACCATAATCCCATTTGCTAACAGATTATATCTAGCTACAAATCGCGCAACCAGATCATTAGGTACGGCAACGCTTTCTACACTTTTAAATTGATAGTATTTCATTGGTTCAAGCATAAAAGATTCATCTTTGCCAGGTGTAAACTCAGCCACCTTTTTATAGTCTCTTGTTTTTCTTGTAACTTTTTTTAGAAATGCCTCACTTTTTTGATCCATCTCCCAAATTTCACCAACTCTTATATCAATTGCAGCTCCTTCTGGTTCAACCAAACCTTCACCCTCACCAAAATCTCTGTTTTGAAATATTCCTCTGTCTAAAATTTCTTGAATTGAAATTACCATAGATTATTTTTAACAACTATTTATTAGGTATAATACATAATCTTTAGATGAATAGAAAATGTATAGATGTAAATGGGCACAAAATTCTTTTCCCGCCTATGAAAAATATCATGATGAAGAGTGGGGAGTAAAGGTGCATGACGATAAAACTCACTTTGAATTTTTAATTTTAGAGGGTGCACAAGCAGGTCTAAGCTGGTCAACAATTATTAAAAGAAAAGAAGGATATAGAAAAGCATTTGCAAATTTTGATGTAAAAAAAGTTGCTAAGTTTGGGGAGAAAGATTTTGAAAGGTTAATTCAAGATGAGGGAATAATTAGAAATAAACTAAAAATTAGAGCAGCAATTACAAATGCACAAATATTTTTAGAGATTCAAAAAGAATTTGGAAGTTTTGATAAATATATTTGGCAATTTGTTAATGGCAAAACTATTGATCATAAGTGGAATGGAGTAGACTATCTTCCAACAACAACAAAAGAATCTGATGAACTGAGTAAAGATTTAAAGAAACGTGGGATGAAATTTGTAGGGTCAACAATTATGTATGCGCATATGCAAGCATGTGGTTTGTTTAACGATCATGAAGTAGAATGTTTTAGACATAACGAGTGTCAAGTTTAGGAGATTACTGCTCTTTGAATTTTAAATCTTTAACCAAGTTAGGATAAAGCTGACTTATATTCTGTGGGAATGGAATAACTGAATTGAGTTCTCGTCTATAAGTAAAATCTGCATAAGCTTCTCTTAAAAATAACCGCTCTTCAGGAAAAAACACTTCATCACTCCAAACTTCATTGTTGAGATCAACAATTTTGTTTACCCCTAGCATAAGTGTTTTTAATTTTATTATATCTTTAAAAGTTTGTGTTACTGGATGTCCATTAACGTTTCTTACATTAAAATCATCTATTGCAAAACAAATTGAGGCGTGCAGTCCTTGTTTTCGAGGAAATTGATCATAATGAATATTTATTAGTATTTGAGCTGGAAAATTATCTAAACAAACTTGACCACTATCAATTAAAAAATCTACTTCTTTATCAACTCTAACTAAACGTATCACAGAATCATTACCACTAATATCAACTATCATTCTATCCATTTCATCTAGATCAGGGTGAAGCTCTTCATTTTTAATACTAATTTTAGGAGATATTATCTGTCTGCTATAGAAATATCCTGGGAAACTGATAATCTTATCTACATTTGTAGCTGACTGAAGTTGAGAAGATTGCTCTTTTGAAAGAACTCTTAATTGAGTTGTGGTTTCGTCACCTTCCACCTATATAGAAAAGTTAACTAATATTCTTTCTCCACATCCTCTGCAGTTAGCTCCATACTCTCACCACTAATATTCAATACATCTTTATCAATCTTATTCAATTCTTTATTTGCTGAGTTATAAGCATTAACAGTTGTTCCTAAATGCTTTCCAACTTTAGCAAAGTATTCATCATAAGCTTTGATGTGTTTAGCCAATTTTGACACGTTTTCTTTAATTTGCAAGGCAGACTCTTCAATTTTTAGCATTCTTAAGCCTTGGAGCACCGTTTGCAAATATGCCAAGAAAGAAGTTGGAGATACAATAATCACATTCTTTTCTGTAAATGCATAAGAAATTAAATCTGCAGTATTTACTTTTAGCGCACCAACTTTATTTACTAAAAGATCATAATAGATTCCCTCACTTGGAATAAACATAAAAGCAAACTCCATTGTACCTTCATCTGGTCTAATATATTTTGAAGTTTCATCAATTCTTTTCTTCAAATCATTTTTAAATTCTTTTTCTAGCCCTTCTCTAACTACTGGGTCATCTTCAGTTGCAATTCTGTTGTAATTTTCTAGCGAGAATTTAGAATCGATTGGTACAATTTTATCTTTAACAAAAACTACTGCATCAACAATTTCTCCATTATTAAATTTATATTGCATTTGAAAGCTTTCAGGAGGAAGAACATTTTTTAGAGTTGTTTCTAAAAAGTATTCTCCAAGCACTCCTCTTTGTTTTGGATTTTTAAGAATTTTTTCTAGAGAATCCATTTGCTTGGCCAAATCTGCAACTTGTTCATTAGTTTTCTTTATACTAGTTAGCTCTTTTGTAACACTCTCAATTGATTGTACAGAATCTTTAAGCTGCTGCTGAACAGATCGTTGGGAAATCATAAAGTTATTCTGCATAGATTTATTAGTGTCAGAAAACTGTTTATTCAAAAGTTCATTTTGAGATCGCAATAAATCGTTAATTTCTCTTCTTGTTCTCTCTAATCTTTCTTCTTGTTGTCTAATTAAAAGCAATGACTCTTTATCAGAATCTGATTTATCGTCTTTTTTAGAAATTTTTACAGCAATGTATAGGAGAATTAGAAGTGCAGCTATTCCAATTACAATTAATAGCGGATTAGACATAAAAAAAGATCAGTAATAATTACTGATCTAGTTTAGCAGAAAAAGCTAATTTTAGTTTGCCTTATACTATATATAAAAATTTTGTCTTACCATTCTTAGATAAATCCCAGAAATTTAGATTAGATTCCAATTCTTTTTTCCAGCTTGCATGATATCTAGGTGAAGAGTCTAAAAGAAGAAAACATCTTAATGACATTTCAGGTAATACTGTTTCTCCAAAAGCTAATAACCTCTTGGCTAAACCTCTTCCCTCGTACTCCTTATACACTTGAATGAATTCAGAGTAGCAATGTGTATATCCCCAAGACTTCAATTTATTATACAGTTCGTCTCCAATCCAAGTAGCATCTTTTTCATCTAACTCTAACTTAGAAAAAGCACAGAAGCCCATACAATCTAATGTGTCAGGATCAAAAGCATATATATTAATTTTAATAGGGTTATGCTCAATTATGATCCCACAGCCAAGCTCGAAGTTATACTCTTGAACTGTAACTGCTCCATTAATTCGTCTCTTCGGATTAACCCTTTTAAACTCTTGGAATAGTTGCACTGATTTCTCTTCATCAGCATGATAATCAGTAATAAGATCAATAGTACTTTGTGTTCGATCAATAGTTTCCATAAATTTTATGCTTCGTTATAAAAGTTTGGATCTTCTTGGTCAAATTCACCTTCTTCAAATTCATTATTAGATTTCTCTTTAATTGAATGGGAACCAATACGCGATTTATATGATTTTCCGTCTGCATGTATAACATAGTAAGTTCCATCAGAATGACCGTAATATAAGTATATTTTGTCGTTCATAATGTCATGCGCCAATAAAGCACTTCTACATCTATACGCTTCAACCAAATACATCATTGTATTGCTATAACCTATAGATTCTAGTTGATGTCCAAAATTTTCATTTTGATATTCACCTATTTCTTTTTGAGCGAGATCATCAAATCCACCTATTGCCATTTATGTCGCTAATAACTGTTAACATTATACTATATTTTGACCCAATATGTCATCAGTATATAGCGACAATGCTGGCACTCGTAGAAATCTGGATTTCACGGTATAATTAGCAGATTATGAATACTAAAGACAGAATTAGAAATTTTTGTATTATTGCCCATATTGACCACGGTAAGTCGACTCTTGCTGATCGTCTAATTGAATCAACTGGAACAATAACTGCAAGAGAAATGAAAGATAGAGTTTTGGATACACTTGAACTTGAAAGAGAGAGAGGTATTACCATAAAACTGCAAACTGCAAGGCTAATTCATAAATATGAAGGTGATAAAGCAGAGAAGGGTGAATACATTCTAAATTTGATTGATACACCAGGACATGTGGACTTTAGCTATGAAGTATCACGTTCGGTTGCTGCTTCTGAAGGAGCACTATTGTTAATTGATGCATCTCAAGGAATACAAGCGCAAACGCTAACTACTATTTATAAAGCAATGGAATATGATTTAAATATTATTCCTGTTTTAAATAAAGTTGATTTGCCAAATGCAGAAGTAGAGAGAGTAAAAAAAGAAGTGATTGAAACTTTTGGCTTTAGTGAAGAAGAAATAATATTGGCTTCTGGCAAATCTGGTATTGGTATACAGGAAATATTAGATGCTGTTGTTGAACGAGTACCATCACCCGAAAAGGAAAATAGCATGATTTACTTACCTACAATGGAATCAAATAATGAGGCAGATTTAACTGCAACAAAATGTTTAATTTTTGATTCCTTTTATCATGAATATATGGGAGCTGTTTCTTTGGTAAAAGTTGTTGCAGGTTCTTTAAAGAAAACAGACATTCTTTATACTATTGGAACTAAAGCTAAGATTGATCCTGTGGAGATTGGTTACATGGTACCTGCAATGTTTAAAACAGATACGCTAGAAGAAGGTGAAGTAGGTTATATTGCAACAGGTCTAAAAGATATTTCTGATGTACATACAGGAGACACACTCACTATTTGGAAAGAAAATAAATCGCATGTAAACATTGTTCCACTTATGGGGTATCAAGCTCCAAAACCTATGGTTTATGCCAGCTTATATCCAGTTGAAGCAAGTGATTACCCTCAATTTGCAGAAGCTTTAGAAAAATTAGCTTTAAATGATGCAGCATTAACTTTTGAAAAAGAATATTCTCAAGCACTTGGAACAGGTTTTGTTTGTGGATTTTTAGGATTATTACATTTGGAAATTACTCAAGATAGACTAGAGAGAGAATTTGGAATTGACCTAATAAGTACAATTCCAACAGTTGAATTCAAAGTAAAACTATCTACAAGGGACTATTCAAAAGTTCCAGATATTAATACAGCGAACATTGATGAAGAAACAAATATTGCAACAATTCGGACAGCGGCAGAATTTCCAAACGGAAGTTTATTCGATAGGGTTTTGGAACCTTGGGTAAAAATGGAAATACTAGCACCCGATGAATACGTTGGGGACATTATGGAA
>JAGQLJ010000017.1 GCA_020429495.1 Candidatus Dojkabacteria bacterium | reverse complement strand
ACTTGAATCTCTTCAATACTATTAATTTCTGCTGATAAAGAAGATTGGCCTGAGAAAGCATCATTTACAGGAACTCCATCAATTAGATATTTCACTTCATTACTTCGTCCGCCTCTAAAGTGTCCATCTACAACGCCTGCTTGAAGATTTACAACTGCAGAAACATCCTCTAATGGAAGCATAGAAATTTGATCTCCGCTTACTTTTGCTTCTGTGGATGTTAAATCATTTTGTACAATTGGTATTGCTGCAGAAACTACTACTTCACCAATTTGAATTGATTCTTCATTAAGTTTAAAATCAATACTTGTTGTTTGATCAACAGAAACTCGAATATTTTTGATAGTCATTGAAGAATAACCAATGCTGGAAGCTTTTAATTCATAATTGCCAGGAGGAATATTTATTATATAATAATTTCCGTCTATATCCGCAGCTGCTCCCATATTTGTTCCAACAATTAGAACATTTGCTCCAACCAACGGTTCTCCAGTTAACTTATCCAACATTTTGCCGGCAATTTTTCCGGTTGTCCCTGCTAATATTGGAATTGTTGAAATTAGAAAAATAAAATTTATCAGTAGTATTTTTATTATCATTCGTTTTTTAGTGAACATTACATTCACCTACTTTAGTTTAGAATTATTTTTATTTTGTCAAAACACTAATATTTTTAGGATCAATATTTACTTTTACTTAAATAGAAAAACTTTTTTTAAGAATAATATCAATGGACGCATGCTAAGCGCCCATTGACAATAATTTCATTCACCAACAAAATTGTGATGAATTATTTTAATAGAATCATTTTTTTAGCTTGAGTAAATTCCCCAGCTTTAATCATATAAATATAAGTTCCGCTTGATACTCTTGATCCGGAGTTGTTATCACCATTCCATTGAACAGTATTAACTCCAGAATTTTGTTCTGCGTTAACAAGAGTTTTCACTTCACGTCCCAACATATCGTAAATCTTAAGTGTTACGCTTCCGGATCTTGGCAGTGCATAACTAATTAAAGTTGTTGGATTAAATGGATTAGGATAATTTTGGAATAGAGCATAATCAACTGGTAAGACCTGATTTTCAACTCCAGTAATCTCACTGCCAATTTTCTTAATTTCTAACGCGTCCATATAAACTGTACCTTGGAATCTGCCTAATGGATGTAATCTTATTGATAAGGCTTTTGCTCCTTCTTGAACCGTTACATCTACATAGAACTGCATCCAATCAAATGAACTTGTTTTTGGAAATACCAATGGTATATCACTTGCCCAGAAATCTCCAAAACCTGCATTGTTACCTACCGTATTATGAAACATTGGTGTAAGCGCAACACTCCAAGAATCTCCTACTGCTGCTGCTGAATCTGGTTCTAAGTTCTCTCCTTTTATCCATATACTTATACGTATTACATCTCCTGGCATTACATCTTTCAATGATGTTATATCTTTACTTTCGCCGCTTGTTTTTGATAAACTGCTTGTGCCTGCTCCATCTATTGCAAACTTTCTTGTGCCTACAAATCCATCTCGTGAACCTTTAGGAATATCGAACTTTAATGAATTTTTTCCGTAATATGCAGCTTCATCGGTTATTATGGTATTTTCATATCCCGAATCTAATACTCCGTCATTGCCGCCTATTGGTGGTAACCAATAAAACCAGCCTGTTGGTACACCTAACTGCGTATTCCAATCTTGTCCTGCCCAACCTCCGGCTCTGCCGACAAATACATAATTGTCTGTCCATACTGTTCCAGTTGCATCTTTTCCGCCTACAAATCTTATTATTGTTGTATAACTATCTTCCGGTAAGATGATCTCTCCTACTGTCGTAGTGTCTTCTATCCAGCCGCTTGTGCTTGCTGTTGTTTGATCTAACTCAAACTTCTTCTCGCCTATCATACTTCCATCTTCTCTGTAAAAACTATAACTTACCCACCATTTCTGGTCGTCTGTTGTTGGATTTACATTTACTCCGCTTGTCTTGTAACTTACACCCATCTTTATATCTACATCCTTAAAATGTCTATCTGACCACAAGTCAACCATGTT
>JAGQLJ010000016.1 GCA_020429495.1 Candidatus Dojkabacteria bacterium | reverse complement strand
ATATAACAATTTCTCAAAGTTCAATTGCTAATCAGCTAAAGGCAACAAACCAAAAAATACAGTTTAATGAATTATTTTTACGTACACTTGAAGTAGGTAAAGACCACATTGCATCATTAGTTAATACTTTGATTTTGGTTTATACAAGTAGTTCACTACCGCTTTTACTACTTTTTATGAATACAAACTCTACTTTTTGGGAGACTGTAAACAGAGAAGTGGTTGCACAAGAAGTGATACAAACTCTTATAGCAAGTATTGGTTTAATCATTGCGGTACCAATTTCTACATTAATTGCAGCATATTTTATAAGTAGACAAAAGCATGTCGAATCTGACGACCATTCAGGGCATCATCATTAATATTGATCAATATAATTTTTCTTCTTTATTTATAGGTCTGCTAAAATTAGATAATTAAATACTATACGTGGAAAGAAAAAAGCTTGTTGTTATTGATTCATTCGCACTAATTTTTAGAGCATACTACGCATATCCCCCAACATTAAGTACAAAGGATGGGATGATTACAAATGCAATATATGGTTATGCAACACTACTTATTGATGTGATAAACATATTTAAGCCTGATTATTTAGTTGCAGTTTTCGATTCCGATAAACCAACAATTAGATCTTCAGAATTTGCTACATATAAAGCAAACAGAAAAGAGACTGACCAAGACCTATTACTGCAAATTCCAAAGGTTATTGAGCTAGTTGAGAAATTTAACATTCCAATGCTTAAAGTAGATGGCTACGAGGCAGACGATATTATTGCTACACTTTGCGAAACATATAAAAAGAAGGGTATTGATCAGATAGTAGTAACAGGAGACCAAGATCTCTTTCAGCTTGTTGATGAAGATACATCAGTTTATTTAGCAGGAAGATCATTTTCGCAATCAAAACTATACAAAGCAGAAGATGTTTTTACAAAGCTTGGTGTTAAACCAATACAAATACCTGACTACAAAGGATTAAGTGGAGATCCATCAGATAATATTCCAGGAGTTGCTGGTATTGGCAAAAAATCAGCTGAACAGCTATTGCAAGAGTATGGTTCAATTGATGAAATTTATAATCATATTGAAGAGCTAAAGCCTGCATGGAAGAATAAGCTACAAGAAGGTTACGAAATAGCAATTAAATCAAGAGAACTAGCAACAGTTGTACCTGACGTACCAATCAATTTTGCAATTGAGTCTGCAGAATTTAGCACGTTCCCCTTAGATGATGTCCTTGAATTTTGTAGTCAGCTTGAATTTAAATCAATTATAAATAAGGTAAAAAAATTAGCAGAAAGTCTTGGTATAAACACAGAAGAGAAGAGTGCTGCAAAGCAATCTCTAGGATTATTTGAAGAGCCTGAAGAAAGTAATGCAGTAGCTTTAAAAAACTATACTGAAAAAATTCATGAAAAAGATGCAAATTTATTCATCTTTTCTAAGATAAATAATATTGAAAAGGCACCAATTGATTATGAAGTTGAAGAGTTAATAATCAAATTTGAAAATGATATTTATTCTGTGAAACAATCTAAAATAAAAGACTTTATCTCCAAAGTCTTGAGTAACAACAACAAATTAGTTGGCGTAAATATAAAAGAATTTTTGCACTCACTTATTAATTTAGGAATAGAGCCAAAAGAAGTATTTAAGGTAACTTTTGAAGATCTGGGCTATGCAACTCAGATTATAAGTGAGGGTACTGCTACATATAGCATTGATGACGTTTTAAGTTATACAGAAGCAGGATATGCTTCAAGTCCTGAAGGAATACTAGAAAAGCTTCCAGTTGCACATGAATTTATCCGAGAAGTATTTTCAAAAGAAAAAAAGCTCTACGATATTTATGAGTTAGAGAAGGAGGTAATGTCAACAGTAATTGAAATGGAACAAGAAGGAATTCTATTTGATAACAATAAAATAGAAGAATTTAAACAAAAGCTAGATAAAGAAATTGATAAGCTAACAAAAAAGATTTACGAATATGCTGGACATGAGTTTAATATAAATTCACCAAAGCAAGTAGGTGAAGTTTTATTTGAAGAGATGGGATTGCCAGTAGATAAAAAGACAAAATCTGGTAGCTACTCAACAAACGAAAAATCTTTATCAAAAATCAAAGAGGTTGATCCAATAGTAGGATCAATTCTGAACTTCAGGGAATTAGATAAACTTAGGTCTACATATGTAACACCGTTACCAGGATTTGTATCTGCAGATGGTAAGATCCATGCTGTTTTTGACCAAATGGGTGCAGTTTCTGGAAGATTCTCTTCAAGAAATCCAAATATGCAAAATATTCCAGCAAATGATGGAGTAGGCGTAAATATTCGAGATGCATTTATAGCTGAAAAAGATTCCATCTTTGTAGCTTTTGACTATTCTCAACAAGAACTAAGAATCCTGGCAGCTTTGGCAGATGAGCAAATAATGATAGATAGTTTTAATAAGGGAGAAGATATTCACGCACTAACTGCCTCTCAACTATTTGGAAAGGATGTAAAAGATGTTACTAAAGCAGAAAGAACTGCAGGTAAAACAATTAACTTCAGTATTGTTT
This sequence comes from Candidatus Dojkabacteria bacterium, assembly GCA_020429495.1. Classification (GTDB taxonomy): domain Bacteria; phylum Patescibacteriota; class Dojkabacteria; order J137; family J137; genus JAGQLF01. The sequence goes on along the minus strand of JAGQLJ010000016.1, from coordinate 1,057 downwards.
ATGGTGTATCAGGATTTGGACTTTCAGAGAATCTAAAGATTGGAAGAAAGGAGGCGCAAGATTTGATTGACACTTATTATTCTAAATACAAGAAGATAGCAGAGTATTTTGATAATAAACGAAAAGAGATTCATATAAAAATGTATGGTGAAACAATTTTGGGTAGAAGGCGAAAAAATACTATGACCAAGTCAAAACAATGGTTTGTCAAAAATGCAGTTGAACGAGAGCTATTAAATTTCGCAATTCAAGGAAGTGCTGCAGATTTAATGAAATTAGCGATGAATAAATTTGAACAAAGATTAAGTAAATACCCAGCTAAATTACTTCTGCAAATTCATGATGAATTTTTATTTGAGTTTAACAAACCAAAGGATAAAAAATTACTAGACCAATTTATTAATGAAGTGAAAGATATTATGGAGAATGTATACGATATTGGAGTAGATTACAAAGTTGATGTGAAAAGCGGGAAAATTTGGGGTAAGATGGAGTAGTACAAATTGAAATATGAAAGCAATTGCTAAATTAATAACAATATTAAGTATAGTCTTGGTTGTTCCTGCAATTATTATGCTGGTTCTAAAGGCAGTTAAAGATGGCGAACTAGAGTTTGATCTTCCATTTGATGAAAAAGATTTTAAAGCAAAGAAAAAAGATTCGTTAAAGAAGGTTAAAACTAAAGTAGAAGATGTTACTAAATCAGTTGTAGATAAAGTTCAGGATCTATCTGAAAGACAAAACGAAGTATATGACTTTATTATGAAAAATGGAGAAGTAGAGATGTCTAGATTAAGTTCCAAATTTAGCTCTGTTAGTCCAAGAACTTTAAGAAGAGATTTAACAAAGCTAGTTTCTGCTAAATTAGTAAATAAAAAAGGATCTACTAAAAATACTAAGTACTCATTGAAATAATCTTCAAATTGCAAAGTAAAAATTCAAAATTAAATGAAAAATATTAAATATTTCAGGTATAGATTTTTCATTTGAACTTCCATTTTAACTTTTGACTTTTAACTTATAAATTTATCTTTTTAAGTATTGCAAATTCTGAATT
>JAGQLJ010000015.1 GCA_020429495.1 Candidatus Dojkabacteria bacterium | reverse complement strand
TGAACTTTGAGAAATTGTTATATCATCTAAAATTCCAAGAGCCCCAATCAAAATTCCAGCTAAGATTAATTCTCTTATATTCACCACTCCATCTGTTAGTGCCTGCAAAAATCCTGCTTCGTCTGAGGTAAATCCTGTTAACTTTGACCAGCTAACAAATATTGTTGAAAGTATACCTGTAAATATTAGTGTGATTATTGTACTTATTACAGCATATGTTGTCTTTCTATTAAATCCATGTGCCAGATAGAAATTTACGGGAATCATTATTGCTGCAGCAATAAGCGTCACAATAATTGGGCTATCACCACTCAAAATGGATGGCAGAATAAGCTTAAAGATAACTACAAAAGAAATAACCAGCCCAAGAAGAGACAATATCCCTTTTTTTCTTGCAACTAGAATAGTAATTACAATAAATATCAGTGCCAAAACAATCATTGGTGTTGTTCTTACATAATCAACGATATTGTAAGTAATTACTCCATCTGGAGTTGTTATCTTATTTACAACAACCTGATCGCCAACTTGATACCCTGCTGTTAAAAAGTCTGGAAGAGTTGATATAACTGACTCAATTTGCTTTTCTTCTCCACCCTCCTTAACTGTAACACTATACTTTAATATTGAAATATCTAATCCCTGTGGTGCCTCTTGTTCTTCAATATCAGTAATTTTTCCATAAACAGTTTCTGTTATTGGTGCGCCTATAGATTGCGCTGAAACAGGAAGGGAAATAGCTAAGACAAATATAGCTATAAAGAATACTACAAAGAATATTTTCTTCATTTATTATTCAAATAATTTTTCAAACTCTTCCTTTTCAAGAACTTCTTTATCTCTTAGAACTTTTGCAAGCTCGTCTAGTTTGTGTCTATTATTTTTAATAATTTCTAATGCTTGTTTATATTCTTCTTCTACTAGTTTTCTAACTTCATGATCAATCATTTTAGCTGTCTCTTCTGAATAATCCTGAGAATCACCATAGTGATAACCAAGATATTCGCTATCACGTGACTGACCGTACTGTACTAATCCAAGATCCTTGCTCATTCCATATTTTTGAATCATGCTTCTTGCAGTTCTTGTTGCTTGCTCGATATCGTTTGAAGCTCCTGTTGAGATATCATGAAGTACAATCTCTTCTGCTGCTCTTCCACCTAAACTTACTCTAATATCTGCCATTAATCTTTTCATAGAAATAATGTTCTCATCTTTTTCTGGTAAGAACATTGTAACGCCACCAGTGCTTCCTCTTGATACAATTGAAATTTTATCTACAGGAACAGCACCTTCTGTCATTTTAGCTACTAAAGCGTGCCCTGCTTCGTGATAAGCAACAAGATTTAGTTCATCCTCAGTTCTCTTTCTAGATTTCTTTGCAGGTCCAAGAACAACTTTTGATACCGCATCATCAATATCTGCATTAGTAATTTCTTTTCTATTATCCTTAGCAGCAATAATTGCAGCCTCATTCATAATATTTTCTAAATCAGCACCAGTGAATCCAACAGTTCTTTTAGCAACTTTTTCTAAATCTACTGTTGCTTCTAAAGGTTTGTTTTTTGAATGAATTTTTAGAATTTCTAATCTTCCATCTTTATCAGGTGCCTCAATTCTTACCTGCCTATCAAATCTTCCTGGTCTTAAAATTGCTCTATCTAAAACATCTGGTCTGTTTGTTGCTGCAATTACAATAATATTTGCATTTGTTTCAAATCCATCCATTTCAACAAGGATTTGATTTAGTGTTTGCTCTGTACTTCCAGATTGAATTCTTGTTCCTCTTTTTCTTGCAACAGCATCAATTTCATCGATAAAGATAAGTGCTGGAGCTGCCTTCTTTGCTTTTGCAAAAAGGTCTCTTACTCTTGAAGCTCCTGCTCCCACAAGCATTTCTTCAAATTCAGAACCAGAAGTATGGAAGAATGGAACTCCTGCTTCTCCTGCAATTGCTCTTGCAAGTAAAGTTTTACCTGTTCCAGGAGGGCCGAACATTAATATTCCTTTAGGAATTCTAGCTCCAAGCTTTCTATATTTATTAGGATTTTTTAAGAAATCTACAATTTCATTCAGCTCTTCTCTTGCTTCATCAATTCCTGCCACATCTTTAAATGTAACACCTGTCTTTTTGCCAAAGAACATTTTAGCTTTTGATTGTCCAAACTGCATAATTCCCATACCTGAAGCTTGTGCACTTCTAAATATTACAAAACCTAAGAAGATAAACGCTCCAATAGTTACTATTGTTAGAATTGTATCCAAGCTTATTCCTCCAGAAACTACTCTTGTGTCAACGATAAATGTTGCTTGATCTGAAGAGATTGGGAATCCTTCTCTTTGTAAGAATTCTGAGAAAGTAAAAATGGCCGGTGACCAAGACACTTCTGCCTGCTCAACTGAACTATCTACTCTACTAAGTAGAACAATATCATCTACATAAGCAATGTGATCAATTGATCCTTGTGCAACTCTGGCATTAATAGAATTATTTGAAAGATCTTTTGCATAAATTCTAGAATCCTTTGCAACTATTCCAAGAGTTGATAAATCTATTTCATTGTCAGCTAGTATTTCTTCGAAATCGCTCTTGCTTGTATCTTTTATTATGTAATCTGAATATCCTTCGTTTGTTAAAACTAATACAGAATTATCAATATAAACAATGTCTTCTATTTTTTCAGTTTTAGATTGAAAAAGAGATCTAATCTGCTCTGTTATATTAGTTTTCTTAAAAAGATAATCAATTTCAGAGAATGACACTTCTTTGATCTCATTTTCTTTAGAAATTTTAATTGAACTCTTATCAGAATTTTTTAAAGTAAATTCATCTGCATATGTGTAATAAAACTCTTTTCCTCTTGCAATAATTTGACCATCATCTTGAACTAAAAGCTCAGAATATTCATTATTTTGTAGACCTGAGACTAGTTCTCCAAGTGTTAATTTATTAGTAGATATTCCAGTTGAAGACAAAGCGGCAATTAAAAATCCACCAAAAATTAAAGTTACTACTATAATTATTGGGTTTACTCTTCCAAAGATTCCTCTCCGTTTTGATCTAGCACTTTGAACATTGAGCTTGGAAATTGTTTTTGCTAATTCTTTAGAAATTTTTTGTTCTCTTTCTGATTTATTTGTATTGTTCTTTTCGTTAGACATAGGTATTTATAACTTAATTTATTTTACAATAGTTTTATATGCTTAACTGGAAATTATTATTTATTAAATATATTTTCTTATTATAGTGTAATTTATACCAGGGGGCAGAATCGAACTGCCGACCTCAGGTTTATGAATCCTGTGCTCTAACCTTCTGAGCTACCCTGGCTTTTATATTAATTAGCCTTAAAGATTTTACCAGATGTAGCGAAATTGGCATAGTGAGTAAAATCAAGAGCCTCCACAAACATGTGGAGGCTCTTGGTTGCGGGGGTTGGATTCGAACCAACGACCTACAGGTTATGAGCCTGTCGAGCTGCCACTGCTCTACCCCGCGTCTGTATTTATTACCATTACACTTTAACATTAATCAAAAATATCCACTGCTCCCCGCCTGCATCGCTATGCGAAGCA